>QIGP01000143.1 GCA_003228965.1 Gammaproteobacteria bacterium | reverse complement strand
GACATACCGCCCAGGCGTTTTTCGACCACAATCAGCCACTCTCTAAGGTTGTCGGCGCGCGCAAAAAACTGGGCGTCTTGAGCGTTAGAGTCTGAAATGCGCTCGCGGTAGGACTCGATAAGTTTGATCCCTGCGCGCAGTCCGCTTTCGGCGGAAGGCAAGATCCACTTGTCAGCCTGATATTGAAGTTTAGGTTCTGCGCCGGCAAGGTCAGGGTCTTCAAGTGATTGCGATTGTGAGCGGCCGTAGTCGTTGCGCATTGCTTTGATCAGGTCCCGAGCCTGAATGACGGCGCCGTATTCGAAATTGGGAATATTGTCGAGAAAGACGCTCGGCGGCATGATGTCGTTAAGCAAATATCCGCCCGGTTTGTCGAGCAGCGTATTCAGTACCTGCGCCAGAGCATCAGCTGTTGCGTACCCCGTGACACTATTACCGTCGGTGGTAGATTGTGAATTGACCCAAAACACTTTGGGTTCTCGAGACCAGTAGAACGCAAGAATGCTCATGATGATCAGAAGGATCAGAAACACGACACCGCCGCGTCGCATCCAGTTGCCGACGCGACCGGTTTCGGGCCGGCGAGCAAAAAGGTCCATGACGCTTGCAACAAAACCTGCGAGTTTGGATTCGGTGTTTTCCATGCTGGTTCAGCCTAAAAAAAGTAGTGGGGTGCCTATGCGGTGTGGGGCTACTCGCGCTCACACTCCATAGGATAGCATTGTGCAATGTACTCACATTGTACAACGTATTGCGGACTATAAGGCTAGCCAGACGGCGCCCTTAGGCCCTTCAAGGGCGTGGCGGCGTGTTTTGTCCGCGGATGGTCAAAATAGTACACGGGCGCAAGCCCACTATTGTGGCCGTATCGGTCTCGATAGACATGGCGGCATCTCCTGCGCTGACAGTAACTGTGTTCACAGTAGCCTTACCACGCGCGCACAGGACCAGCATGGGTTGTCGGATGTTGCGATCGAGCAGCAACGTATCGTAGCGACCCAATGTAGTCAGACAAATATCAACCGGTGCTTTTGTTGACAGCGTTCTTCCGTCTCGTTCAAACGCTGCAACTCGACAAAGTTTATTGTCTTTCTCGTCGTCTGAAAAGTAGTGGTGTCTCGTTGATAGAGACGTGCCGTCTTCTGGCACTAACGACAGTTGAATGGCCGTGGTGGTATCGGAGCGTGACGGGTTTTCTAGTACGCGCTCGTCGGAGCTTCCAATACGCAGCACTTCACGAGGTAAAACGCGGATCAGGTGCGTACTGAGCTTGCACGCCAGAATGCCATCGAGGACATAAAACAAATGTACCAGCCCATCGTCGGCCGTAACGTGGAGGCTACTGGCTGGCCACTCACGCACGCCCACCTCAACAACACATTCAAACGCGTCGCGCGTGGTGTCGTCTAAAAGACTGGTTATTTTCGAGCTATGCATCATGGGAGGTTACCTCGCCCAGTTGCCGCTACGACGTGCATTCAATGTAGCCTGAGCTACCGGCTCCTGCAGCTCGTTTGTAGCAGCGAAGCCTGCAGATAGTTTGTAGCCCAAGAGCAACAGTTGAGTGTGTCGCCTTTAGAACTGAGCGTCACTCAGCCCCATAATGTTGTCGGAGCCCGCGGTTACCGCTTGGGCAAAAGCTCCCGCTCGAGGAAGTACGTTGTCCATGAAGAAGCTTGCCGTAGTCAGTTTTGCGCTGAGAAACCGGGTGTCTGTGTCGCCACTGTCCAGCCGCGCTTTGGCGGCTAGCAGTGACCTTGCCATGCCCCAGGCCGCAACCACGGTGCTGCAGGCCATCAGCAGGTTGTAACCTACAGCGTTAGGTGCAAACTGGTCGTTGGCGTAGTGTTCAAGGAGCCAGTTTACGGACGTTTTCATAGACTCAAGCCCCTGGCCAAGTTGGTGTGCCTGAGTGCTCATGCCTGCTTTGGTAAGCGCCACCACGGTAACTTTTATGTCGTCACACAGGGCAAAAACCGATTTCCCGCTGTCACGAATGATTTTGCGGCCGGCCAGGTCCTGGGCCTGAATGCCTGTGGTTCCCTCGTAAATGGTCGTTATGCGTGCGTCGCGATAAATCGGTGCAGCGCCGGTTTCTTCGACATAGCCCATACCACCATGAATTTGTACGCCTACGGAGGCCATTTCCTGACACAGTTCTGTACACCACGCTTTGACCATGGGCACCATCAGAGCCACGCGCGAATCGTACGCGGCGCGGGCGTCTTCGTCGGACAAGTGTTCGGCACGGTCACTGTCTGCACCGGCGGTGTAACACATCACACGCATCGCTTCGCTCACCGATTTTTGCAGCATTAACATGCGACGAACATCGGGGTGACCTGCGATGGGCGATTTGTCAGTGCCGCCAGGGGGGCGACCCTGTACACGGTCGAACGCGTACCGACGCGCATGCTGGTACGCTTTTTCGGCGATACCGAGGCCTTCGAGGCCAACTTTGAGCCGTGCGTTGTTCATCATGGTGAACATGCATTTAAGCCCCTCATTAAGCTCACCCACCAAGTAACCCACGGCACCATCGTTGGCACCAAACTCCATCACGCAGGTAGGACTGCCATGAATACCCATTTTGTGTTCAATGCTGACAGGCCGGAAATCGTTACGCGCACCCAAAGAGCCGTCTTCATTGACCATGTATTTGGGCACAAGAAATAACGAGATGCCTTTTACTCCAGGGGGCGCGTCCGGAAGGCGGGCCAGTACCATGTGTAATATGTTTTCAGCCATGGCGTGGTCGCCCCAGCTGATATAAATTTTGGTGCCGCTAATCAAGAAATGATCGTCGATTGGCTTGGCGACAGTGCGAATGGCCGCCAGATTAGAACCAGCCTGTGGCTCGGTCAAATCCATGGCGCCTGTCCATACGCCGCTAATCATGTTGGCAAGATAGGTTGCTTTTAACGACTCAGCCCCGTGACGATCGAGCGATTCGACTGCCGCCTGGGTGAGCATAGGACACACGGCAAGCGCCATATTGGCGGAGTTCAACATTTCATCTACCGCAAAAGACAGCAGTGAGGGCAAGCCTTGACCGCCAAAGTCCGGGTTGAATGAGATGCCGGGCCAACCGCCTTCGACAAAGGCCTTGTACGCTTCGCCAAATCCGGGAGCGGCAGTAACGTCGCCGTCGCTGATTTGAGCGCCCACCTTGTCGCCGTCGTCGTAGCACGGAGCAATCGCCTCGACGGCCAGTTTGCCAGCCTCCTCCAACAGGCTGCCAATAAGCTCGGAGTCTAGCTCGCTAAACTTGGGAACGCTTCGGAGCGAGTCAAAGTCGACCAGTTCATCAAGGACAAACTGCATGTCTTTTAAAGGCGGGCGGTAGGTAACCATGTCATTGACACCTGTTTGGTCTTGTTGTCGGACGGTCGCACAGCTTACTGAATACCGACCCATTTTTCATCTTTACGCGGAGGCGAAACGGTAACACTATAATGCTAAACGGCCTTATCGGGAGTGAGGTGGACGCGCCAGCGAGCGGCCAGCATTCCGGCTAGAAAGCCGCATAAGTGTCCTTCCCAGGAAATTCCCTTTTGGCTGGGTAATATTCCGTAAAGCAATCCGCTGTAGGTGATGGCTACGAGTAGCGCCACCATAACGGCAGCCGGTGTGCGCTCGACCCAACCGCGCATGACCAGGTAACCGAAATAGCCGAACACCAGTCCACTTGCGCCCACATGCAGGCCGGAGCGGGCGAGCAACCACGTTGCCGCCCCTCCGACAAGAATTATACAAGCGGTGACACGCCAAAACGCGCGGCGACTTTGCAAGCAGATCAAAACCCCCAAAACGGCTAAACCCGCGGTATTGGACAGCAGGTGACTAAAGTTTGCATGCAAAAAGGGTGCGGCCAGTACGCCGTCCAGTCCTCGAAGTATTCTAGGTTCCAGCCCCAAGGGCATGAGTAACCCCCCGGTGAGTAGGTTCACCAGATGGATTACCCATACAGCCACCAGCAAGGTGACGATGGGTCGAAAAGGGCCAAATGTAAGAGTCATCCCGTATCCTGAATGGTGGGGTTTCGCCTGTTTCAGTTTAGCGGGTTTAGGGCACCACCAACTACTCGGGAATTTACCTCCATGTCGTCGTGAATCTCAATCTGTAAATCCCCGAGTAGTTAGAGGTGCCCTTTAGCGCCTGGAACGGTGGAATCGAAGCGAGTCAGATTAACGCTCATTGGGCCGTGGTTGAGCGGAGATTCACGGTGTCTGGGCTATGTGATTGAATTACCGTCTGACATTAAGCAACGGTGATGTATCAAAACGTGAACCTAAGCGGTGGAAGTTATTGAAGTTTGTTGTCAAAATTATGCCATGAAGGGTAATTTCCTGCTAAGCTTGGCTCCTGCAAAATTTAGCCTTTTCCGATTTCCTGAGCGTGGTGTAAAAATACATGAAGAAGGTCTGTATCCGTCTGATTTTCGTGGCCTTATCGTTTGGCATGGTCAGTGTGTCTGCAACATTGGAAGACGCGCAGCGTATGTACGAACAGGGGCGCAATGGCAAGGCACTCGCCGAAGTTGAAAAACTTCTGGTCGACAAGCCCAACAATGCCGAGCTGCGCTTTCTCAAAGGCATTATTCTTGCCGAGTCCGGAGACGCCGACAAAGCCATCGAAACCTTTGCCGCTTTAACTCAGGATTATCCCGAACTTCCGGAGCCGTGGAACAATCTGGCCGTGCTGTTCGCCGAGCGCGGAGAGTTCGACAAGTCACGTGAAGCGTTGCTGGCTGCCATTCAAACGCACCCCAGTTATTCGACAGCCCACGAAAACCTGGGCGACCTTTACGCGCGCATGGCCGGCATGGCCTACGATCGCGCACTGGAACAAGACCGGGCCAACGATTCTGCACGTTTGAAACTTTCTGCTGTTAACGGATTGTTCGCGGTGCCAGGCACCATGGCTGCAACCGACCCAATCGTTGCGGCAGTAATCCCTGAACCTGTGCTTACCCGGCCTGATCCCACGCCTGTTGATACAACGCCGCCTGTGATTGTCGCTGTG
>QIGP01000085.1 GCA_003228965.1 Gammaproteobacteria bacterium | reverse complement strand
ATTTCCGCCTGCGGGTACTCTTTACGCTCAATACTCAAAAGTCCTTGCAGAAATTGGGCTGGTAAAAACTCCGGATACTTCGACAGTACTTTTTGAGATCGCTCATACGCCATCTCTTTATCGCCAGAAATGTAAGCAACTCGTGCCATAAGGTAGTTCGTTATCGGGTGCTCAGGGGCCAAAGCAAACAGTCGATTGGCGGCGTCTTTAGAGGCTTCAAGATCCTTCGTGCCAACAGCAGATTCCAGCTCTCCAGCAATCAGTACAAAAATCTGGTCGTTTTCCGCTGGAGCTGTTTTTCCACCAGCAACAAAGTTTTCGTAGGCCAGCTTATATTCGCCTCGCGCCAGTGCGATCTGTCCCAAGGTTATATAAGCTGACGCCGACTCGGGGTTCATGGCAAGCGCTTTTTCTGCATATGTTTTCCCGGTGTCATCATCACCCGATGCACGGGCCATTAGCGCCAAACCTACTAACCCTTCCGCTTGCCAAACCACACCAGCACTGGAGTCAGCCAGATTCTGAAATTCGCGCTTGGCCGCAACGGCCTTGTCAAGACCATTCAACGCTTTGCCGTAGGCCAGCTGCATTTCTGCACGCTCTGCTACACTTGCTCTATCCACTGCGTAATTGTCAACAACTTCCTGGTACTTACCGAGCTTCAACCAGGTTTGCTGTTGCAGGCTGTAAATTTCGCTATCGGTAGCGCCCAATGTCGCGGCTCGTTCTAACTCCTTCTCTGCAGAATCGGCGTCGCCAACCTTTAAAGATGTGCGGGCAAGAAGCACACGCGCGTCTTTATTTTTCGGATTATCCTGCAAAATGTTTTTTAACTCTATGAGAGCCTCTCGATACTTACCTGAATCGAATGACGCAACAGCATCGCTCATGTGTTGCTCTTGCGTTTTACTGTCGCCACAGGCACTGGTAAACCCTGTGAGTGCAATGAGTAAAAGAGTCGTGACTATAGATCGGTGTATGTGCATTGTTACCCGCCTTTTTCTGAACTATTTTCGCTCATACCATGACGCTGCATCAGGTCATAAAATGTCGGTCGTGTAATACCGAGTAGCTCTGCTGCTTTCGAAATATTTCCATCGGTGAGCGCCAGTGCTTGGCGCAGAGCTTTCAATTCGGCCGCTTGACGCACAGTTCGCAAGTTCAACGGCTGATCCGGTCGTGCTTCCTGAACCAACAAACCGAGGTCATCAGCGTCGACATGCTTGCCTTCCGCCATGATAACGGCACCGTTGATTTTGTTTTCTAACTCACGAACGTTACCTGGCCACTCATAGCTTTTGATAGCGTTATTAGCCGCCTGGGTAAAACCGAGGATACCGCGGCCGTGACGTTCAGAGAATTTCTGCAAGAATATTCGCGCTAAAATAACCGGGTCACCTTCCCGCTCACGAAGTGGTGGGATACTGCAGGTGACTTCCGAAATACGGTAGAACAAATCTTCTCTGAAACGACCTTCGGCGATACATGATTGTAAATTCTGATTCGTTGCACAGACCACTCGCACATCCACCGGAATTTCAGCCCGACCGCCAATCCGCTCAACTACCCGCTCCTGAAGAAAACGCAAAAGCTTGGCCTGAAGCTGCATGGGCATGTCACCTATTTCATCGAGAAACAGCGTACCGCCGTTTGCGTATTCTATTTTGCCCACTGTCCGCTTGGTCGCACCCGTGAACGCGCCTTTCTCGTAGCCAAACAGCTCACTTTCCAAAAGATTTTCCGGGATTGCTGCACAGTTAATGGCTACGAAAGGTTCTTTCTTACGCGGGCTGAGTTCGTGGACGGCACGCGCCAGTAGCTCTTTACCCGTACCGCTTTCGCCAAGAAGCAATGTCGTAACACTTGTTGGCGCAACTTTTTCGATCAGTCGACAGGCTTTTAGCATGGTATCGCTTGTAGCAATGATGCCCTCGAGTGCGTAGTAGTCCGTAGTGTTCAGCAAATTGCGATGCTGCCGTTCAAGTTCGTATATATGGAACGCTCTTTGCACTAGCAGTAGAAGCACATCGGTATCGATCGGCTTACCATAAAAATCATAGGCCCCGGCCGCGACCGCGCGAACTGCGTTATTGGTATCGCCGTTTCCGGTGACTACGATAACTTTGGTGTGCGGCGCGATACGTAATGTTTCGTCAAGGGTTGCCAACCCTTCACTGACACCTTCGGCGTCAGGCGGTAAGCCAAGATCTTGCAATATCACCGGCGGTTCGTGGCGACGCAGCTCGGCAATCGCCGATTCGCGATCTGCCGCAAAAATAACTTCGTAGTCTTCGAAACACCATTTGAGCTGGCTTTGAATACCAGGATCGTCTTCAACAACCAACAGTTTTCGGTTTGCACTAGTCAACTAACTACTCCTGCTCGTCTTGAGCATTTTATTGTGATGATGTATTTGCTAACGGTATTAGTAATCGAAAGGTTGAGCCTCGGCCCACCTGACTGTCCACCTGCATTTCGCCACCGGCTAAATGCACAGACTCCCTCGCCTGATAAACCCCAATACCCATGCCTTTGACACCCTTGGTTGTGTCAAATGGTACAAACAGGCGATCTCGAATGAATTCAGGCGACATCCCACTGCCTGTGTCACGTACTTCTATAATAGCCCGACTCGGGTCGGCGCCGACGAACAGTGTCACAGAACCATCGGACTCTGTCGCGTCCTGTGCATTGCGGACCAAATGCACCATGACCATTATCATGCGCTCTTTGTCGACCCGAATACGAATTTCACTGTTTTCGACGATCAATTCAGGAACTGGATGACGCTCTTCGGTCTGTTCTACGACCGCGCGACCCATCTTGACCAAATCTACAACCCGCACATCCCCGCCCTGATCGCCGCGTCGCAGCTGATCCAGAATATAGTTCATGCGATTGACCGAATTATCGACGGTGGCAATCGCGTCGTCAATAAATTCTGGATTGTCCTTATGTTTCGCTGCATTGCGCACGACCAGTGATTGCTGAGCAATCAGGTTCTTTAGATCGTGCATCAAGAAAGCGACAAGCCGATTATACGCTTCAAATTGACGGGTTTCCGCCAATTCTTGTGCCGACTCATGCAACGCCAGGTGACTGGCGACCTGACGACCTACAGACTTGAGTAGATCGCGATCTTCCCAAGTGAGTTCCCTTATCGCCATCGAGCGACCCAGCACCATAAAACCAGTGAGCTCGTCGTTGTGCATTAATGGCAAGACTAACCAGGCCTTGGGATCGGTAGCGAACCAGGCTGGCAACACCAAACGCCCGTATTTTTCCGGGTCGCGGTCGTACTCGTCTCTATCAATGATCCAGTCTCGACTACCAATAAACTGACAAAACGGATCGCTCGCTCGCTCCACGCTACCCGCGTAGTCGCTCATGTTCCATGCTTCCCGCACGCTATAGCTCTTGTTGGACACCTGCCAAAGAGTAGCTCCGGGACTTTGCAAAATTCCGCTAACGGCTCTTAGCGTACGTAGAGGTAGCGTTTCTTCACTGTCTTTTTCTGACAGCGCGTCGGTCAGACTCAACCATTCACGCCTATAGTCGTACCTGTAGTGGAAAAAGTTTTTATCCAGAAATACGCGCAATCGTGCCCTGGCCTGTCCCGAAAACAGCACCGTAAGCAATACGATTAACGCGATAAAGAGGAAAACAATCAGGGCGAATGTGCCCCAGTCGCCACCAACAATCTGAATAAAATATCCACCTACAGCAATAGCCAAAAGGTAGAGACCAACACCCAACATACCTGTCGAGTAAAAGACAATCTTGCGCGATATGGCGACTTCACCGCTGGGCGCGCGCATTCTAACCACAGCAATCGCAAGCAACACAGCAACTACCGCGTTGACCATACCCCGGGCGTACCAAAGGTCTTCGGCCAGTCCGCGGAACAATACGCCAAGCGAGAATACGAACAAGTCGTAGAGAAACAGGCTGCCTACGCCTAAACAAAAGAATTTAACTTGCCAACGTTCATCTATCGAACTGTTTCGGTAGAACTGATAGACCAACAGGTAGCCAACAATCGAAAGCACAAACATGCTAATTACGTAACTGCTGACAGTACTGATAAACGACCGCCCATAAAACTCCGACAAGAGCACTACGCAATTGAACACCAATACAATCAGCCAGGTGCCGTGCACGTAGTAAGCCGTAGTTCGCGGCCACATGCGTCGATCGTCGCCAAACAGAAATCGCCACACCAGCACAACCCATAAAATCACACGAATAAGCTCGGCCAGAACCGCAAAAACGAATTCGTCCACGCGGTGGGGACCTGCGAACTGGGCCAGGATGCCCGCCCAAGCGGCGTTAGCCACAATGGTAATTAAAAATTGGCGCGAGCCAGGACGGTTACCCCAGCGATACAGTACAAAGACTGCGAGTGCCAAATGGCACACGGCACCAATGATGTAACTGCCATAGCCGATATTGATCAAGCCATACTCCGCAGAATTTTAGTGCCTGAGAGGCAGGAGACTAGCGCGCGCCAGATTTCCACAACACCACTTCTGCCGTTTGCAGAAGTATAAGGAGATCAAACAGCATGTTGTGATTCTTAACGTAATACAGGTCGTATTGGAGTTTTTCGAGGGCATCCTCGCTCGATGCCCCGTATTCGTAGCACAACTGCGCCCATCCGGTAATACCGGGTTTCACAGTGTGGCGTTCTTTATAGTACGGAATGTCCCGACTGAGTTTTTCGACGAAACTGGGCCGCTCGGGACGAGGCCCGACAAAGCTCATATCGCCACGAAGCACGTTGAAAATTTGAAGTAACTCGTCGACGCGGTATTTACGAATGACTGAACCGACTTTGGTTACTCGACTATCGTTTTTCTCAGCCCATTTAGCTACGCCGTCTTTTTCTGCGTCGGCAATCATGCTGCGAAATTTCATTACTTCGAACACAGAGTTATTCAAACCTACGCGCTTCTGTCGGTATATGATCGGTGCTGGCATGCTCGGCCTGACCTGCCGCCAGATATAATGCCGCACGATAAATGTAG
>QIGP01000200.1 GCA_003228965.1 Gammaproteobacteria bacterium | reverse complement strand
CGGTGCCTGTCCTATTGCTTCCCTTCGGTGCCTGTCCTATTGCTTCTTCTATTGCTTTCTATTGCTTTCTATTGCTTTTTGCTATTGCTTTTACGGCGCAGAATTTAGCGTTTATGGCTCCCACCGAAAACAAGCAAGTCTATATCTACGGTCGCCTCGATACCGGCGAAACCATCCTCGGCCTCCCTGGGCTAACCAGGCTCGCACTCCTGATGTGCAGGCGGGCCACCCTTAAGGTTTGATCTAGCCGTAAAGCTCATCTATTTTCGCAGCGCAAATAAAATCGTTTTGGGTCAGCCCATCGATGGCGTGCGTGGTGTAGCGGACCAGGCAGTGGTTGTAGCCTACTTCGAGATCAGGATGATGTCCTTCGGAGTTTGCAATCCACGCCATTGCGTTCACAAAAGCGATCGTTTTGTAATAGCCTTTGAACGCGAAATCTTTGGCAATTTCCTTGCCATCAGAACTAATGCTCCAGCCCTCTCCAAGCTCCTTGAGGAACTCACTAGCCTCCTGCGATTCAAGAGTGGGGACGCCGCCTTCACAGGGTACGCATTTCTTATCGGACAATTCACTCATGGTGATTCCTTAATGGCTTGAGTCGTTCAAGACCCGAAAACTTGAGGTTTTAGCTAGAGAGCGGTCGGATGATTCTAGCTTGCTTTAGCAGAGTACGTTGGTGCGTGCATGCCCAAAGCTTTGGCTTGTTTGACTAAACCACCGAGGTCGCGCTGTGACAGGTCGAAGAGTTGGTCGAAGGTGTCAATGACAAAGTACACGGTTTGGTATACGTCGATGCGGTAGGGAGTACGTAATACATCTAGAGGATCGAACGTTTTGCGCTGCGGTCGCGGATCGTTAAGCGCATAAGTGCACTCTCCGGGTGACGACACAATTCCTGCGCCATACACTTTTAGTTTGTCAGCGCGTTGAATCAAACCAAACTCAACCGTGAACCAGTACAGCCGCGCCAGCATGGCGTGGTCGGCTTTGTCGGCGGCGAGGCCGGCGGCTCCATACGCTTGCGAAAATGCAGCGAAACGAGGGTCGGTCAGGAGGGGCACGTGGCCGAAGATTTCATGAAAAATATCGGGTTCTTGCAGATAGTCGAGATCTTCCGGGCGACGAATAAACGAAGCGGCGGGGAACTGCTTTGTAGCGAGCAAGCGGAAGAACTTTTCAAAATTGATTAGAGCGGGAACCGGGGTGACGCTCCATCCGCTCAGGTCGGACAGGCGTTCAGAAAGATCAGCACACTGCGGAATGTGTTTCTTTGGCAGGTCGAGTTGTTCCAATGCGCGAAGGTATTCAACGCACGCTACGTCGGTAATCGCGTCTTCCTGGCGGGCATACAGCTTGGCCCAGGTAGCATGTTCTTCGTCGGTGTAATGAATACGTCCCTGATGATCGGGGATTTTTGCGACGTAACGGGACGAAGAGGCCACTGGAATAATCCTATAGAAAATACGTTAACAGAGGAAGATCATAGCTCAAATCTGCCGCAATAGGCTTGCGTTATGCCTCAATTAGCCCATAATTAAGCAATATTAAGCCTCATTTAGAAAGTAATAGGGAAAAATTTTCCAAAATGCCTATAGAACTCGATGCCATCGATCTTAAAATACTTGAAGCGCTGCAGCAAGACGCACGACTGACCAATCAAAAACTGGCCGACCGGGTCGGTTTGTCCGCATCGCCTTGTTGGCGCCGGGTAAAAAGACTGGAAGAACAGGGCATCATCGACTGCTACGTGACGCTGCTCAATGCAGAGCCTCTGGGCCTGCATGTGACGGCCTTTTTGATGGTGAGCCTGGAAGATCACCACGCAAAAACGGTCGCAAAGTTTGACCAGTTGGTCACGGAGCTCCCACAAATTCAGGAGTGCTACGCCACGAGCGGTATGGCCGACTACCTTCTCAAGATTGCGGTGAGCAGTATGCGAGAGTACGAAGAACTCCTGATTGGCAACCTGCTTCAGGTAACCGGTGTTCGAACGGCGAACACAAGTTTCGTATTGAAAGAACGAAAGCGCACAACCGCGCTGCCTTTGACGAGCTGTTGAGACCCGTTTAAGGGCGTCTCCAAAGCCTAAGAATCAATTGGAGTTAAAAAAAGGCGGTGCCGTTAAACTGGCCCGCCTTTTTTTATTATTCTTATTACTGTCAGAATATATCTTGATTAGTGTGAATTAATCCACGCATTAACGTTTTTCTCGAGTTCTTGCAACGGTACGGCGCCGCTGCCGAGTACAACTTTGTGGAAAGCGCGAATATCGAACTTGTCGCCGAGTTCTCTTTCGCTTTTAGCGCGCAGTTCTTTAATTTTAAGCTCCCCAATTTTGTAGGCGAGGGCTTGTCCTGGCCACGCAATATAACGGTCAATTTCGTTGACAATGTCGTATTCAGCTTTGGCTGCGTTGTCTTTGAAAAACTCAATGGCCTGGTCGCGGGTCCAATGCTTGTAGTGCATGCCGGTATCTACTACAAGACGAACGGCACGCCACATTTCGTAGGTAAGCTGACCAAATTTTGAGTAGGGATCTTTATAAAGACCTAACTCGTCACCGAGGCTTTCGCTGTACAGTCCCCAGCCTTCGACAAAGGCCGTATAACCTCCGAACCTTCGAAACATGGGCAGGTCGCCAAGCTCTTGCGCGAGCGCGATTTGCAGGTGGTGGCCCGGCATAGCTTCGTGCACCGTGAGTACTTCAATTTCGTATTTGGGTCGAACTTCGGGACGGTATAAATTAACGAAATAGTAGCCGGCGCGACTACCATCTGCGGCCGGTCCGGAGTAGTACGCCGTAGTCGTATCCGGAGCGATCGCATCTGGAATTTTTTTCACGCCGTAGGGTGTTCGTGGGAGGTCGCTAAACAACTTAACAAGCTCAGGGTCGATGCGCTTACTGGTGGCCAGATAGTCCTGCATTAGAGCCTCGGGTGTGTCGTGATAAAACTGAGGGTCGGTACGCAAGAACGTCAGAAAATCGGCAAAACTTCCGTCGAATTCCAAGCTGTCGATAATCTTCTGCATTTCACCGCGTATACGTGCTACCTCACCAAGACCAATGTCATGCACTTCATCAGGCGTGAGGTTTGTAGTTGTATAACTTTTTACTTGTTGCTCGTAATACTCTTTGCCGTTAGGCGTGTCCCATACGCCGACGGTTTCGCGGGTCGCGGGCATATATTCGTTGGCAAAAAACCGAGCCAGTTTGCGGTACGCCGGAATTACTGTAGTGCCAATCGCTTTTTCACCTTGTGCTGACAGAGTCGAGAACGTGCTGGCATCGATCGAGTCGGGTCGCTTTTTAAAGGGAGAGTAAAACGAGCTTTTAGTCGGTTCTGTAATTTGAGCATCAATTTGCGCAGGTAATCGTTCCATGATGATGCGCGGATGTATCAACCCTTCCCTGATGCCCTGACGCATTAAGGCAATGGTTTGATCCATATATTGGTCAAACGAATTTAGTCTGCTAATCCAGTCCTCATAATGTTTGACGGTGGTGAACGGGATGCGGTTGGCGATGCCGTTGGCCGATTGAATACCGCCGCGCTGATTCAGAGGTATTAGAAAGTGGCGATACTGATGTTCTTCGATACTTTCTTCATACGTTTGTTTGAACAACGCGTAGTTAAGCTGGTCCTCGACTGACAGCTGGCTGTACTGGACTTTGGCGAGCTGGGCGAGGATGTCTTTGGACTCGTTTTGCTCTCGTTCGACGCTGTCGAGTGAGAGGTTGGCCCAGCGATCGTTGTAGCGCATATCACCAAGCCCGGAGGCCCAGGTGGGATTGTTGCGCATAACGTTTTCCCAGGCCGAGTCGAATATGTTGTGGAGTTGCGAACCTGCGGCATTGTCAGATTTTTCCATGGTGTTTGATGAGCGGTCGGCGGCTCCGGTGGCGCTTGAGCAACCGTATAAAGCAAGTACGGCAACGAGCGGGATCAGGCGTCGGGCGCTTGAAAAAATGGTTAATGACATGGCAAAACCCTTCGATGAGTGCAATAGGATGTTGATGATTGTCACTGTTCGATACCTCGAATTCAACACGATGCCCAGGTGCGCTACCAGTATGTCGATTTGAACGTTGTGTTTAAGTGGCGTACGAAGACCGAGGTAGACAGATGAAATCTTTCCAGCACCAAGGCACCTCTTGCAACCCGTGAATTCACATCCACGCCGTCGTGGCTCTTAATCTGCAAAACCCCCGGTTCAAAGGTGCCCCCATGTCCGGTCAGAGTCCTTAGACTTCGCCCGGGTATGGGGCTGATACGGTGCCTGCGGTGAGGTTTGGGGGCTCGTCAGTCGTTCTTCAGATAGCTCCATTCCCATGAATTAGCACGGTAGTTTCGAGCGCTTGGGTGGGCTTGCCGACTAAGCTATGATACCGGCCTGCGCAAGGTGTCCTAAAGGGCGCCTCCAAAACCGGTTTGATATTTCCGCCACGACAACAGGCCAATGACATGCTTAAACGCACACCTTTATATGAAATCCATCAGCAGGCAGGGGCCAGGCTGGTCGACTTTGGTGGTTGGGAAATGCCACTTCACTATGGTTCGCAAATGGAAGAGCACGAGGCGGTAAGAACAGCCTGTGGCCTGTTCGATGCGTCCCACATGACAGTTGTGGACGTTGAAGGAAGAGACGCGCACGCTTACTTGAGCCAGTTGCTGGCCAATGACGTCGACAAGTTATCCGAGCCTGGTCAGGCTTTGTATAGCTGCATGCTGAACCACGACGGCGGCGTGGTTGACGATTTGATTGTTTATTTTCGCGGCGATCAACGTTTTCGCCTGGTCGTCAATGCGTCCACTCGGGAGCAAGATCTAGCCTGGATGAACGAGTGTCTTGGCGATTTTAATGTGAGTTTGAGCGAGCAACCTCAAATGGCCTTGATCGCCGTCCAGGGGCCTCAATCCAAAGACATCTTTGCCAAGGTGGCCGAAGCTCACAACTTACACGGGCTGTTCGACAAGGTGGCTGAGCTCAAAAGATTTACAGCCTGTGAACATAACAGTGTCTATG
>QIGP01000398.1 GCA_003228965.1 Gammaproteobacteria bacterium | reverse complement strand
CAACAGGAGGCTGCTATGAAAAGGCATAGGGAAGATCTGGAGGACGGTAGTCTGGAGTGTATTGATGAGCCGGCTTAACAACCGTGTAGCCAGTGAACAGCCCGTTTGTCTTCAATGCGACGACGCAATTCGGATGGCATGTCGTTCGACAGCAATAACGTGTTTGCATCCGGCAATGGGCTGAATAAATGGGTCGCCGCCAAAGGCACCGAAGTACGCGGAGAAGCGCTCAAGGTCGTCGTCGGTTAGAGCCTGATCGGGGAACGCCAGAACATGATGTTTGAGCCATAAGTCACGGAGTTCTTCGACGTGGGCTTGAGACAGTTCGTTGCGAAGGTCGACGCCGAGTACCGTGGCGCCGCACGGGCCGTCGGCTTTTGTAATGCTGAACGATTGAGTCATTACTACATCATAGTACTCATCGCCTCATGAATACGTACGTGGAGCGGCGATTCAGGTTGCGACAATGGATGTCGCCGCTTTTTACAAGTGCAGAATTGTCGTTGGTGCGAGTAAAAAGCAGGCCCTGGCCGCACTTTGATCGTACGGCCAGGGTTTCGCATTGTCGCTCAGTGAACCTTTTTTACAGGCCACATCCGCACAGGTTTCCGCGACCGGAAGGACCCGGTGCGTTCAGAAACAGCGCCGGCAGTCTTGAGACGTCGAGAAAATTCACGAGACCATCGGGTTCGCCTGTTGGGCCCCATATGTCGGCATCCGGATTCCAGTTTGCCGAGCCAGGTGTTGACAAAAAGGCGTCAGACAAAGCGGCCAGGTCCAGAAAGTTTACGACGCAGTCGTTATCGTCAGTACCCGCGCCCGCAAGATCGGCGTCGCACGAGTTGCCGATGCCGTCGCCGTCAGAGTCATCTTGCGCAGGGTTGGGTGCGTTAACGCAGTTGTCGTCAAAGTCCAGCAAGCCGTCACCGTCACTGTCGCCAAGATCGGGGCGCGGGTCGAGGTGATAGATCGAACCGTTAGTGCTTGATATCCAAAGATTACCAGTGTCGTCGTCAATCGCTACGCCGGACATACCCGTAATACCGAAAGGGCTGACATTCAGTTCGCGAACACAAAATCCCTCTTGTGTGAGTTGGCGGACAACAGGTTGTGAACTACTAACGACCGTCAGTTCATTAGTAACCTCAGAAATATCCACGTCACCGTAAAAGACGTCAAACGGTTGCGGACCAGGATTGAAAAACCCCTGCTCGGTACCGTCGTTGGCGTTAAGGATACGGATAAAGTCAGTGCCGGTGAAGTCGATGGTGGCCACTGAATTCGTGCCGGGTATGTGAGCACCTCCCACTAGCGACACCGAAGCCAATCCCACGTTCGCGATTACGCTTCCCGTTGCGTCCAGCGCATAAAGGTTTTCAGGAGATTCATCGCCATTGAATACAAGCAAAGTGCCTGTTGGTACCGGGGTGCCGCCAATGATCATTTCATTGGTGGAATAGTCGAGGTCGTAGTCATTAGAATTCAAGCCTGGAGAGGTCAGTGTTGACAGCTCAGTGCCGGTTTGGTCTAGCACGTAGAGCGTGCTGCCGCCGAATTCGCCGTAAATAACGAGGTTTCCGCTAACCGGTTGGATGGCTATGCCAACAATACTCGCTACCGGATCGGGATTGATTTCAGCTAACAGTTCGGCTGCCCCTGCGCTCTGGCAGGCGAGTAGCCCCACAATAATCGTAGTCAGGAACTTTTTCATAATTATCTCCATTTTAAATGATCGCCTAATACAAGCGATGTCTCGTCCTAACTGAGCTTTAAATTCCCGCACTAAAGTTGAGCTGTAGGGCTATTGAGAGCCGGTAGTAGTAATCCCCACAATATTTGGGTGCTTTCGCTTGTTGTTTTCGCTCAGTAAATTGGCGGCCAAAGATAGGCCAATGTGTTTACGGTTGTGGATTGATGCTCACTGATTGTGTGTGACTTACTTCTTGGTGCCACAGATCAAACTCTTATCCCACTCTATTACGTTACAGTATGCGAGGTGGTGAGTGAAGGTAGGGAGCGTTTCGTCCCTATTATTGTTAAACCGCCAACGTTTAGCTGTCTGATTCGACAGTCAAATTTTTATTCATGGAGTGATTCTTACAAGGAATCACATGTATTTAGCCGTGTTGGCTTTGCGCACAGGACGCGGAACACAGCTAGTGATGCATGGGTGAGTAAAGTGTGTCTGTCAGAGGCATGGAGAGTGTTTGGCTCCGGGTTTGTCGCAGCGCATTTCAGGCTTTACAGGTGAAGGACTAAAAAATCATTCAGCAAAAAGCGGTACGGCCGGCGATGCGTTGCAGTTAGTAAACCATTTCATCGGATGACGTTGCGGCGCGCGAAAAACAAACTCGCCTTTTCGATTCTGCTTACCGCTACGAATTCTGTTCGATGCCCGGGATGGTGTTTTTACCGGGAAGTTATTGGTTCCACTTGGCCTCAAGGCTCATCAGTGTACCGAAAAGGAGCGGCAAACGAGCCTAGTCTGTTACGCCATAGCGCAAAAACAGCAGACTGACAAAGTACTGTGTATCTTCGCCGTCTTGACTGACGCCAACGCTAATATCGAGATCGGTAAGATCGCCAATGGGGGTAAGCCAACCTAGCGTTACACTGTCGACGTCAACACGGTCGACCGCCGTTCGGTCGCGCGCGACGGTTAGCGAAAGTAAATTATCCCCAATAGGCCAATCGCCGCCGGCTGATAAACTGTGGTTGAGCAGGCTCCCGGACAGAGTTAGAGAAGTAGGCGACAGCAGTCGTGCAATTCGAAACTGATTGAGGCGAGTGACATTTCGATTGTAGTCGTAACGTACTGCGCTTAAGTAGAACGCTCTTCCTGAATCGACCGCGTAGCTGATGGTAGCCGCTGTACCCTCTGAGCGGGCGTTGACAGTAGACGTGGTGTTCGAGTTTTGAGTTGAGCGAAACGTGAGGTCCAGTTCGTGGTGCAGGTAGTCTGTAGAAATTCGCCAAGCGCCAAATGTGCGAAACAGTCCGACACTCCAACTGTCGGAAGTGTATTCATCGCTGTCGCCCCATTGACCTACGGCTGTTTTTAATCCGACAGGACCGAAATCGTAGTTTAAGGCCAGGTCCCACAGCGTGGTTTGTATAGCGACAGGATCGCCATCAGCTCGGGTGACGCCTGCATTAAAGGTTAGCGAAGTGCGATCACTAAAGCCGTAGTCAAGAAGTGCGTTAACGCTTACGCCCTCGGCACTGTCGACAGCTGCGCTAAGTCCAACCACATACGTGTCATTTGCGTATGTCGGTAGAGTCGAACAGATTAACGTCGTCACTAATACAAAGAAACGATTCTTCACTAATGCCAACCTCGTCAAGCGTTCATCATTGCCATGAGCATAGCAAAGATTCGAACAAGAGCAGGGTCCGAATCTTGTGTGTATTGAATGGATTCAATTAAAGCATGCGGTTAATTCGGTTGCCTCGACGATCGAGGCGGCCGTTAATGCGTTTGCCTTTGCGATTCAGGCGGCGATCTATGCGGTCTCCGGCGTCAGCCAGGGCGTTGTGCGTGAAGGCTAGAAAAGTAACGGTTACCAGTGCGATGCCTGCTTTCATGGTTAATCCTTTATGGTTTGCTGAGTATATGACTTAACAACGCGATGGAGACCAAACGGTTGACAGTCGATTTCTATTTTTTTTGCAGATTCTTGAGTATCAAAAATATATACGGTGTGTTGCGGTAAATGCCCCTCGAGCAGGCGGTATACATTATGTCGCGTCTTTCAATTTTTCTACGCCGGTGTCAACCAAATGTTAGCTAGCGCGTTGTTTGCAGTACTGAATCAATTATTGGAGAAGTATTGTGAATATGCTGACTACAACGCAGCTGTTAAGTCGGGAAGGCCCGGGTCGTATAAATAGATGTGTGGCGATTGTCCTTTTTACATGTGGCCTCGCTCTTACAGGATGCAGTGGCGGTGGCGCGGATGAGTTGGTAGCTGCCGCGCCCGTACCCACCCAACAACAGGACGGCGAAGTATTTATTGCGATAACGGATGCTGAAGGAGACTTCATATCGTATACGGTAGACGTAGTTTCTCTTTCATTGCAAAAAGCCAATGGTGATTTGGTGGAAACGCTTCCACTAACAACGCGGATAGATTTCACGGAGCTCACCGAAGTGTCCGAGTTTCTGACCATCGCGACCGTGCCGGCTGGAAACTACGAGTCCGTCGTGATAACTCTTGACTACCAGCAAGCTGACATTGTTGTGCAGGACGAAAACGGCGATGCTGTGATGGCAAACGTAATTGATGCGCAGGGAGGTTCGTTGGGCCTGTTTGATGTTCGTCTGCACCTTAGCGACACCGACACAATTCGTGTTGTGCCTGGAGGGCCTGCGAGCTTTAGCCTTGATTTTGACCTGGACGCGTCGAACGAAATAGATTTAGGCACCGCTGTTCCGACCGTTACGGTTGAGCCGTTCCTGTTGGCCACCGCCGAACTTGAAACCAATCGCGAACATCGGGTGCGCGGAGCACTGGTATCGGTGGATGAAGCGAATGAAAGGTTTCTGCTTAACGTACGTCCGTTTCGTCATCGTACAGGTAAATTTGGACAGTTCCAGGTTAGTACAAACGATGGGACACAATATGAAGTGGATGGTGTAGGGCTTACCGGCACTGCAGGCTTGGTCGCCATGACGGCTCTCACAGATAATGCGCCCGTGATTGCAAGCGGTGTGATTTCAAGGAGAAGCATGATGGCTGAAATCGTTCTTGCAGGCTCAAGCGTTCCCTGGACCGATGGCCATGTTGTCAAAGGCGTCGTATCGGCAAGAATGGGCAACGAACTCACGGTGCGCGGTGCGCGCGTAGAGTACAGTGACGGCCTTGAAGTATTTCGCGGCACGGGCACTGTGATTCTAGGTTCTGGTACGACGGTAACGGCACCTGGTGTCGACAATGCTGATTTGAACATTGATAGCCTTTCGGTGGGGCAGCGTATTGTGGCTTTTGGCGAGCTGATTGACAATCAGACTCTAGATGCGTCGGCCGGAC
>QIGP01000054.1 GCA_003228965.1 Gammaproteobacteria bacterium | reverse complement strand
AGTGGAGCTTTGCCTTCGCGCTACGTCTGCGATTCCACTTTCCGCTTATTCGTCACAGTTTTTACTGTTTTCCGCGTTGCCTCACTTTGGGTCGACTTCCCGAATACTACTCATCGCATTTGGACTTGCGTTGGTGCTATTGGATCCTGCGAAACTACGGTGGCAGGATTTCACAGGTGGATCGACCTTACGCTGGGCGATCATAATGCTTGCTTGTTCAATGGTCTGGCCTTTTACGACCTACGGATACAACTACGCGGCCGATGCAGGACATCTGATTGATCGTGGACTCCTTTTGATATCGCTTTTACTGCTAATTTGGCGGCCGGCATTTGCTCTTATGTTGTTGCTGTTGGCTGATATTATTTTTGCCCAACTTACGGCGCCATCACTCGGTGGTTCTGTACTGGCCCACAAGACCCAGGTGCTACGGGTGATCGAGTTGTTCGTCGCCTTTTATTTCGTGCGTCTTCTATTTGGCTACCACCAGACCAGTGGCTATTTGTTCGTCGTGGGATGTTACGTTGCGGCAGCCTACTGGTTGCCCGCGTGGGCCAAGTTTCACCTGGGCTGGCTGTCCAGCAACGATCTCAGTCTGGTGCCTATGGCGGCCTATGCCCATGGTTGGCGGGGTACGCTTAACCCTCAAGACGTGGTTGATCTTGGTGCTAAGCTGCAAACTATTACACCGCTATTCAAAGTGATCGCTTTTTCCGTTGAAGCCGTTTTCGTGCTCTTTTTTCTACGCTACCGGATGGCACTTCTATTGCTGGTAGCGGCGATCGCGTTTCACTTAGGCGTTTTTTATCTGTTCGGATTTTTGTTTTGGACATGGATAGTGCTTGATGTCGTGCTGATAGCGCTATTGGTCAGTAACCATCGGGCTGAAGGCAGTGCCGCCGTGTTCGGGGTTAAGTACGTGCCATTGGCCGTTGTGTTAATTGTGTCGGGAGGGCACTGGGCCAAACCTCCGGCGCTTGCGTGGTACGACACGCCACTCACGTACACATACAAAATCAACGCTACCTTGGATAGTGGCGACGAAATTCAGTTGAACCCGAAATTTTTCGCGCCCTATGAAGATGCTTTCACCATGTCTGGATTCAGTTATCTTGTCGAAGACCACGGAATTTTAGTGAGGCCTTACGGCGTAACGACTGACACAGCGGTGTACCAGGAAATAAGCAAAGCCAGCAGTTTTGAAGAAATTCTTAAGCTTGAACAATCCCAGACATGGCAGAGCTATAACGAAAAGCGGGCCGCTCGCTTCTATCAGTTTGTCGAGCAGTTTGTACGAACCCGCAATGAGCGCGGTGATATGCAGCAATGGCTCTACGCGCTACATTCTCCTGTTCAGTTTTGGAGCAATAACGAGGGTCTCGCCAAATTAGACGGCCGCAAAATAGAAAGCATCACCGTCGTTGAGAGCACCCACTATTTTGATGGCGATACGTTGGCGCTAGTTCGCCAGCTGCCGCTACGTACCATTGACGTTTCGACACAGCCCTGATGTCGAGTATTCGAGACTACATGCTTACGCGCCTATCTTTGGATGCGCGCACATTGGCGTGCTTTCGAATTCTGCTGGCTCTACTTGTTCTGGTTGAATGGTGTAGTCACGACATGCTCAATATGGCGGCGGCTACACAAAATCTCGAATTGTGGTCAATACCTGGAGTTAGGTTAGTGGGTACGGTCGTTACACTTGTCAGTATTTTGACCTTTGGTTTTGGCTACCGGACCCGATGGTCGGCTTTGGTTCTGTGGTTAGCCTATTCTTTATTTCACGTAAGTGTAACGATAACCGATTCTCATTTTATAATTTGTGTGTTGCTGCTATTTAGCGTGTTTCTACCACTTGGACGTTGTGTAGCGTTTGATGATGCGATGGACCGCGGCAGTGCCGAGAATGGAAAGCAGCAGGTAGACACAATTTCGGTTGTATCGATAGCAACAGCGGGTTTGTTGGTATTTGCGCTGCTCACAGTTTTTCTGTTGGCGCTAGTTGACTACCGGGAGTTAGGCGGTGTCTTTACGGCGACTCTGGTGGTGGCACCTGTACTTACTCTTGCAGCATTGTTACCGACCAGTTTGGCGAAGCTTCGCTTTTGGATTGTCGCAAGTTTAGTCATGTCTCTGCTTCTTGTAGCTCTTTACCAGGCAATAAATAGCGGCGACCCGGTGCATGTCTTGCTATTGGTGCTGCTAGCATCGTTATTTCTTACAGGGGCAGGCTGGTCGTCGATCAGTGAGCGCCCAACGTTTCAAAGTAGACACGACCTTCGTATCTACTACGATGAGCCCTGTGGATTTTGCCGGAAAATATGTTTTATTTTTGCATCCTTCATGCTGCTGGGGCGGTGTAGTATTGCCACCGCTCAATCTGACCAACAAGCGCACACACTACTGCGCGAGAATGACAGTTGGGTAGTGTTCGATAGTGACGGGAAGTACGCACTGTGCTGGGCAGCAGTTCTTTTGCTTATGCGCGCGTCGCCGCTGTGGCGACCCTTAGGCTACGCGCTTACCGCTATTGGCATGGGTACGTGGGGTAAGCCTATCTACCGATTGATTGGCAATGCGCGGAGCATCTTAAGCTATATAACCGCGCGAGTACTTCCGTACAGACGCTACCGCCTGGACATGACAGGATTTGAGAAAGGGCTGGTTGCTATTTGGCTTTTGATGCTGTTGTTGTATTACTTTGGCGTGTTCAACATTTTCGGCGTGGTTCTTCCAGATAGCGCCGCCGCCCTTGGATTCGATCGTTCGCTCTCCTGGTTGTAAAAGAGCGTTTCAGCAAAAATTACGCTACACTTTAGTAAATATATTGGGTGTTAACTCCAGGGAGTCTGATATGACTGAAGTCGTTAAAGGTCGAGGAAATTGTCTTTGTGGTGCGATCAAATTCAAAGCACACACCATTAGTCTTAACGTCGGCGCCTGCCACTGTGGCACCTGTCGAAAATGGGGCGGAGGACCGTTGATGGTGGTCGATTGCGGCACCGACGTCGATTTTGAAAACGTAGAGACTCTTACGATTTTCAATTCATCTGATTGGGCTGAGCGCGGGTTTTGCGGAACTTGTGGTACCCACCTGTTCTATCGCCTCAAAGAAAGTGGCCAGCACATGGTGCCTGCCGGAATTCTGGATGTTGAAGGTGACTGCAACTTTGATCATCAGGTGTTTATTGACAAGAAGCCGAGCTACTACTCGTTCTCAAATAAAACGAAAGACATGACCGGCGCGGAATTGTTTGCTCTGTACGGGGCATCCAATGACTAGACGCTTGATGGCGCGAGACCGTCTGGGTTTGGTAACTGCAAGAATCTCAACCAGGTAACGCTACCGTCGACCGATACAGTGCGTTCTGTGTCGTTCTACCGTTCGCTGGGGTTCAGACACATTGTAGACTCCGGGCATTACGCGAGGTTTGAGTGTCCGCAAGTTATCGACGCGTAGCATTTGAACGCCAATCTGTGTATCTTGCGGGTCGTCTTTCGAAAAGCGCAACTATCATGGACGTATTTAAAGTATTTCAAGTTGAGGCGGCTCACTTCCTGCCGAATGTTCCTCCAGAGCATAAATGCAGTCGTTTGCATGGCCATTCGTTCACTATCGAAGTTCATGTTAGCGGGCCTTTAGAAGAACCAGCGGGCTGGGTAGTCGATTTTGCCGACGTTTCCAAGGCCTTTGCTCCGCTGTACGAACAGCTGGATCATCACTATTTGAATGAAGTTGGGGGTCTTGAGAATCCCACCAGCGAAAATCTGGCCAAATGGATATGGACTCGACTTATTGCTTCGTTGCCTCGACTAAGTAAAGTGGTGGTTAGAGAAACGTGTAACTCAGGCTGTGTTTACCGAGGCGACTAGTCGCCGCCAAAACGCACCGTTCCAAGGCTCTTTAGTTGAGGGTGATCCAGGTCGAGTTACTGTCAGTGAGTCTTGGCCTGTTAGGCTGGTTCGCGCGGCTGAGTTGGCTCAGCAGGGGCTCGCATCTGGTGTGCTCGAGCAAGTAACGCTGGGTACGGCCGAGCAGGGTGTCGCCGATTTTCATCAAACTATTGATCAGCTCTTGGCGGGCGATAAGTAGTGTGGAGCGCACGGACTTCAGCCACGATTAAATGCCACGACGAGGTTGAACGGTTACTGTGGGAGCGGCTTCAGCCCCGATTAAATGCCACAGCGAGGTTGAGCTTCCACAGTCACGCTAGCATTTAAGTAAGTACAATTCATTTCGACCCTTTTTTAGAACGGCTCAGCGTCTTACCAACCTTTAATATTTTGAGCAGGGTGCTCGGTTCCAGCGTAAGCGTTTTATCAGCCCAGCTGGAAGCCGTAGACATAAGGTCGTAAGTTTCTTTCAGTCGCTTCTGACTGGCGGCATCTTCCAAACTGAAGTCATCGCTGTCGACGCATTCGGACAACATCTCAAGTGTCGGATCGAATTCTCGTGCTTTACGCTCTCGAATGACCACTCTAAACAGCTCCCACACATCACTAAATGTGGCGAAGTAGTCGCGACGGTCCCCCAGTTCGCGCTGGACTTTGACCAGCTTCCAGTTCTGTAGCTCGCGAAGGCTGGTGCTGACGTTAGACCTCGCAACGCCCAGCGTTTGTGTGATTTCTTCGGCGTGCATGGCTTTTCCCGATACATATAGCAAGGCGTGAACCTGGGCTACGGTGCGGGAGATTCCCCACGTTGTACCCATTTCGCCCCAATGGAGCACGAATTTCTTGGCGATCGGTGTTAATTCCATCGTTTAACTTACCAATATCAGTGATTTCGGTCAATACAGAAATTATTGACATGTGAGTGAAACTACAGTAATTTCAGTTATGACAGAAATAACTAGAACTACTGTATGGAGAGAATCATAGTCGTTGAATTCACCTATATCCTTTATCTCATCATCAGCATCGCGATCACCATGGGCGTAGCCCGGAGTTTAAGTAAAAATGGCGTGGTCTTTTTGATTGACGGCTTTGTAAAGAAAACGAGAAGCAAGTGCAACGACTCATTTATAATGTGAAATAAAACA
>QIGP01000111.1 GCA_003228965.1 Gammaproteobacteria bacterium | reverse complement strand
TTTGATCCTGCACCAGCAATTACTGTTAGAGCGTGCAAAGCGAGTACTCATCGTGGTGCCGGAAACTCTGATACATCAGTGGCTCGTGGAAATGTTACGCCGCTTTAATCTGAAGTTCAGCGTCTTCGATGAGGCACGCCTGGAGGCGCTCGACGACGCAAATGTTGGCTTAGGTGATTTAGAAAATCCTTTTCACAACGAACAACTCGTCATTTGCAGCCTGCAGTTTCTGGTCAATAATCCGCAACACGCGGCTCAAGCGACGCTTGGCGAGTGGGACCTGCTTGTTGTCGATGAAGCCCACCATCTGGCCTGGTCTGCCGCCGCAGTGAGCCCGGAATACGCCACTGTAGAAACGCTCGCCCGTAACATTCCGGGGGTGCTGTTGCTAACCGCAACACCCGAACAGCTAGGAAAAGAAAGTCACTTCGCAAGATTGCGATTACTCGATCCAAATCGATTCAATGACCTCAGTCATTTTTTAGATGAAGAAGCGAACTACGCAGAGCTTGCAGGTTTGGTGACTGTATTACAAGAAGACCTGGCGTTGGATCAGGCGCTAATGAATAAACTTGAGCATACAGTCGGAGAAGGCGACAACCAGCCACTACTGGCGCAGCTTGAAAGTCAAAACGATGAGGATCGGCATAAAGCACAAACGGCGCTAATCGAGCATTTACTCGACCGGCACGGAACAGGCCGAGTGCTTTTTAGAAATACCCGGCACGTAATTAAAGGTTTTCCAGAACGAGAATTACACGCCTATAGGCTAGCAGCGCCAGATGCCTGGGTAAGTTTGTCATCAGGTTCGATGCAACCACCTTCAAGTTTACAGCTCTTACTATCGCCAGAACAATTACCGGAGATATCCCGGGTAGCACGTGGCTGGGTGAAGTCTGACCCGCGTGTAGAGTGGTTAGGCCAATTCTTAGCCGAACATACAAATCAGAAAGTACTGGTGATTGCGGCCCACGCGAATACTGCCCTGGAACTGGTTAATCAGTCGAAAATGAAATTTGGCCTTCGTGCTGCGGCCTTTCATGAAGGCATGAGCCTTATTGAAAGGGACAGAGCGGCCGCCTATTTTGCCGATCATGAAACAGGTAGTCAGGTGCTGATATGCTCTGAAATTGGCAGTGAAGGCCGAAACTTTCAATTTGCACATCATCTGGTGCTATTTGACCTGCCGCTAAATCCGGATTTGCTCGAACAACGTATCGGTCGGCTCGATCGTATTGGTCAAAACGCAACCATCCATATTCATGTGCCGTATATGCAAAACACAGCACAGGAAGTTATGTATCGCTGGTATCACGAGGGACTGAATGCCTTCACCCGAACCTGTCCTGCAGGGCAACATGTATTTGTTCAAAGCAGGCTTCAATTGCATCGCTTTCTATTGAATCCAGCTACAGCAACAGATGAGTTTTATCACAAAACAAGTCAATTGCACGCCGAACTCGATGAGGCCCTGCAACTAGGACGCGATCGGCTTCTTGAGATCAATTCCTGCAGGCCACAGATCGCCGATCACCTTGCAGATATGGCAATAGCACAAGACTCTGATCTCGATATCTATGACTTTATGGAGAAAATTTACGACTGTTTTGGCATTAGTAGTGAAATACACAGCATGGATTGCTGGGTAATAGCTCCGGGCGACAACATGTTAACGATTATTCCGGGTCTGCCGGATGACGGTATGACTGTGACCTACAATCGTAATGTTGCACTGGCCAATGAAGACGTTCAATTTCTGAGCTGGGAGCACCCGTTTGTACTTAATGCAATGGATCTGGTATTGAGCAGCGAGTTTGGCAATACGGCTTTGATTGCGATCAAGTACAAAGGCGTTAAACCAGGTTCGCTGCTACTTGACTGTCAGTTTCTAATGGAATTCAGCGATGACGAAAAAGCAGGTAGTCAGCGTTATTTTCCAAATAGCACGGTCGCGGTGGTCCTGGACGAGTCGGGCAAAGATCACTCTCACGTACTACAGCATCCTTCCTTTAACAGCACTATACAGAGCGTTGATCGCGACACTTCGGGGAAAATTGTCAGGGCGAAAAAATCTGAACTGTCAGCGATCCTTAAAATGGCTGAAGTGAAAGCAAGCCAGAGCGTGTTCGAACTCGCCGCCGCCGCGCAGCACAACGCAAATGAAGTTCTTAAAAAGGAAATAGATCGCTTGGTCGCGCTGCAATCTATTAATACCAGTGTGCGTGACGAAGAGATTGATTTTTTCCGCAATCAGTTGGCCTCATTCGAAACGGCGTTGACACATGCAAGGCTACGGTTGGATGCTGTCCGGGTAATTATTGCTACGTAACTAAAAATGGGGCCACAGTAGGTTTGCCCTCCTAACTTCAGCGTCAACAGTTCCGCCCGGGTAGCAATGAGCGTGGTGTAGTAAACAAGCTATGAAATCACCACCTAGCCAGGCAGCCAACGCCTCCCTTTTTTGGACGAACGAGGCGCTTCGTGGCAGGATAAGCGGCATATCCAAATACCATAGAGGGACTACCCCATGTCAACTACCAAGGTTAAACTGCTGTTGAGCGCCATTGTTGCGCTGTTTACCCTAACGGCTTGTCAAAAAGACGAAGCCGTCGAATCACAGGTTTCAAGCACAACAGCTGAGTCCGCCGAGGCATTAGCGGCTGCCGTCTCCGCTGAAGCAGAAACTGAACGGCTTAATACCTGGTTTGACGAGCGTTACGAGGAAAGTCTCCAGATCAGCCCTGCAATGCTTACCATTCTTGGTCGAAAAGATAAGTACGACGAGTTTGATCAGATTGGCGAGGCCGCCATTCGGGAGCAGTTAGCCTGGCGTGTTGAGACCGTTGCAACGATGCGCACAAGCTTCGACTACGACTCTCTGACCACGGCTGGTAAGGAGTCTTTCGACCTTTGGGTGTTTCAAACCGAAGAAGCGCAGGCGGACATGGAATTTCTCTACCACGGTTATCTGTTTGGCGAGCTCGGTGGGCCTGAAGCGCAATTTCCAACGTTTTTGATTAACTTTCATAAAGTAGATAGCGAACAAGATATGCAGGCCTATATCACCCGCATTTCCGAAGTGGCTCGCGCCATGAATCAGGTTACTGAAATGGGTATAAAGTCCGCCGAGAAAGGTATACGCCCACCACAGTTTGCCTTTGACACAGCCATTGAACGGGCTACCAATGTCATCACCGGCTTGCCGTTCAATGGCGAGACAGATTCGCCGTTACTCGCCGATGCTAAACGCAAAATTCAGAGTCTGGCGGAATCTGGCGCGATTAACGAAGAGCGAGCCGCGACACTCAGGGATGAAGCCACTCGGGTGCTAACCGAAAAGTTCAAGCCCGCCTATGTGGCGTATATCGACTGGTTAAAGGCAGAAAAGCCCAACGCGGACGAAGTACCGCAAGGCGTTTCAGCATTGCCCAACGGTGAGGCCTTCTACAATCATCAACTGGCCGGATACACCACGCTTCCTATGACAGCCGACGATGTTCACAAACTCGGCCTGACCGAAGTAGCGCGCATTAAAGGCGAGATGGAGTTAATCAAAGAACAACTCGAATTCAGCGGTGATCTTGGTGAGTTCTTTGAGTTCATTCGCACCGACCCGCAATTCTACTTCCCCGACACCGACGAGGGCCGCGAAGGCTATTTGAATACTACCCGCGACTTCCTGGCTGAGATTAACAAGAAGCTGCCAGAGTTTTTTGGTCGACTACCTAAAGCCGGCCTTGAGGTGAAACGCGTCGAGGGGTTCCGCGAAGTGGATGGCGGCGCGCAACACTACATGCCCGGCACGCCGGACGGTTCTCGCAGCGGCGTGTACTACGTACACATGTCAGATATGAGCGCGTACTCAAAAACCGACATGGAAACGACCGCCTATCACGAAGCCAGCCCCGGTCATCATATGCAGATTTCTATTGCTCAGGAACTGACCGATGTTCCTACGTTCCGCACTCAGGCCAATTTCTCCGTGTACTCGGAAGGTTGGGCGCTGTACTCGGAAAAACTCTCCAAAGAAATGGGCCAGTTCAAAGACCCCTACATGGATTTTGGTCGTCTTACGGCCGAGATGTGGCGCGCAATACGCCTGGTAGTGGATACCGGCCTACACTCCAAGGGCTGGACTCAGGAACAGTCTGTGCAGTATTTCTTTGATAACTCAGCGATCCCCGAAGGTGCTGTGCGTTCAGAGGTGCGTCGTTACATTACGACCCCAGGACAAGCCACGTCCTACAAGATAGGTATGTTGAAAATCGAAGAATTGCGCGCTCGGGCCGAGGCTGCGTTGGGTGAAAATTTTGATATTCGCGGCTTTCACGATGTGGTGCTCGGCGGCGGAGCGTTACCAATGCCGTTACTGGAATCCCGTGTGAATACCTGGATTGCTAATCAAAAGTGATTGAAGGGTTCTACTCTGACCTGAATTTCTAGCGAGGTTACAGACATGCGCTTGGCCCAACCCAACGAACACCGTCTTCGCACGCTAAAAGTTGCGACGCAGTCTTTGTTTGTTCTCGAAGACAACCAGCGTGCCAAAAGACTCTATGAACGTTTGGGTTTTACTGAGACCTCCTACCCGGGCAGTGACATCCACATGGCCGGCATCCTCTACATGACCCGAACCGCTCAAGCGTAACTCTGTCATTGCGAATCCGCGATACGGGTGTGGCAATGACGAAGTGTTAGCGCTCGCACTGACGACCTTAAAGTTTCTAAGCAACCTCCAGGACCATACATTTCGAACAACCCGCCGCTACCACGATTTAGTACCTGAAGTGCTTAATCTTCTCACCACGGTTTCCGACTTCGGTCATGGCCGCAATGCCCAAGTTAAGGTGCATGTCGGCAAAAGAAGCCGTGACTTTTTTATCTCGCTCTTCTGTTTTGATGCCTTCCGGTGTAGTCGGAACATCGGACACTAACAGTAGCGCACCACGTGCAATCTCATTGTGGTGACCCACAATAAAAATGGTTGCCGTTTCCATGTCGATGCCTATGGCGGTCATACGCTTGAGCTTGGCCAGGAACTCTTTGTCGTGTTCC
>QIGP01000205.1 GCA_003228965.1 Gammaproteobacteria bacterium | reverse complement strand
CATTGACACTTGGCACGACGCGGAGATGTACCGAAGATTACGCCAGGCGAATCCCGGGCCTTTTGCAGGTCTTGCCGTATGGCGTGACATGGCTATCATTAGCTCGTCACCCGAGCGTCTGGTTGCGTTGCACGACGGCTGCATCGATACGCGACCTATTGCAGGTACACGACCACGCGGTCAGGAGTCAGGTGACGATGAAGCGCTTTGGCGAGAATTAATAGGGCATCCGAAAGAGCGGGCCGAACACGTTATGTTAATAGACCTTGAGCGTAACGATATTGGTCGAGTCTGCGAACCTGGCAGTGTTGAAGTTAACGAATTGATGGTGATTGAATCGTACGCGCACGTGCATCACATTGTGTCTAACGTGCGTGGGCGCTTGAGTGAAGGGGTCACGGTGGGCGACGCCATTCGTGCCACGTTTCCGGGAGGCACCATTACCGGCTGCCCCAAAGTCAGATGTATGGAAATTATTGCCAACCTTGAGAATACACCTCGAGGCCCCTACACGGGCTCGATGGGGTATTTTAACCACGACGGTAGTGGTGACCTGAATATATTGATTCGAACAATCGTGCGTAATCACGGTACTGTGAGCCTGCGTGCCGGTGCCGGTATTGTCTTTGACTCCGATCCGCACAAAGAGCTTGAAGAAACCGGCTTTAAGGCAAAAGGACTTATTCGTGCGATTATGGGGCACCTCTAATGCCTAAGGTAGATTCAGAACCGGTATGAAAACGGGTTTGCATTGTATGGCGAGCAGTATTTGTGTTGGACCAAGAAGTAATGACCACTACACACATTAAAACATTGATTAACGGTGAGCCCCGAAACGTTGTGGACGTGACCGATCGAGGTCTGGCCTACGGCGATGGCGTGTTCGAGACCATGCTCTGTGTTGATGCTCGCGTGCCACTTTTGTCACGCCACTTAACGCGGCTAGAGGCGTCGTGCAACACGCTTGGCATCGGTGCGCCGGATACCGATCAGTGGGTTAACGATATTGATAAATTGCTGGGTCAGGGCGGGGCAGGCGGACGTACCATTGTTAAGCTTATTCTAACTCGGGGCAGTGGCGGAACGGGTTATGTACCGCCCTCGAATAACGTCGCGACACGAGTGGTGCAGCGGCTCGACTTCAAAGAAAACTCGTCAGGTGACGACTTGCATTGTGAAGTGTTAAAGATGCAACTGGGCTCGAACCGGCAGCTTGCTGGAATCAAGCATCTTAATCGGTTGGAACAAGTACTCGCTGCCCGCGAGCTTAGTGAGCGAAATTTGCAGGAAGGGTTGCTATGCAATCACCATGGATTCTTAATTGAAGCGGTAAGCTCAAACGTATTTTTGGTGTTTGGCGACAAAGTTGTCACACCAAAACTTGATACTGCGGGCGTCAGAGGTGTCATGCGAGATTATCTGATCGAGAAAAACCTGAATGCAGGTTCGCCTATTGAAAAGGATTACGTATTTAGCTCTGCTATTGCCCAGGCAGATGAAATACTTTTGTGCAATAGTGTTCGAGGTGTGCGCCGGGTAGGCCGTCTCGGCGATCGTGTGCTTGAACAACGCAGCGTTTACGAGCGGCTGCACAAGATGGCTCAGAATGTTTATAACGAGAAGCCAGGGATTAAGCGTGCGTAAACTACTTGTCGGTCTAATCGTAATACTGGTACTGGCTGGTGCAGCGTCTTATGTGGGCTACTCCACCTGGTATGAAATCCCCGTACATCAAAATAACGAACCCCTTGTATTTGAAGTCGCCCGCGGCGCAAGTATGCGCAGCGTCGCCCATCAGTTGAACGAGCAGACTGGATACGCGTATCCGCGTGTACTGAGTATGTTTGCTCAACGCATGGGGCTTGCGAGCAAGATTAAGGCCGGCGAATTCAAGATCCCGGTGCGCGCGACGCCTGCACAGTTTCTGGACGTGCTTATTTCCGGCAAGGTGGTCAGCTATCCGCTCACTATCATAGAAGGCTGGTCGTTCGATCAGATGCGCGAGGCTGTAAGTGCGCATCACGCGATCACGCATACGGTCTCGACAACGGCTGAAATTATGCAGTCCATCGGGCATGCGGGGTTACATCCGGAAGGGCGTTTCTATCCGGATACGTATCGGGTCACCAAAGGACAAACGGACGTCGAGGTGTATCAACAGGCCTTTGCCATTATGGCGAAGCTTGTCGATGAGGCCTGGGCTCAGCGTGAGAAAGGACTGCCGCTTAAAAATGCCTACGAGGCGCTCGTCCTGGCCTCCATCATTGAAAAAGAAACAGGAGCCGATGACGAACGGCAAATGATATCGGGTGTGTTTGCGAGAAGGCTGCACAAGCGTATGCGCCTTCAAACCGATCCCACGGTGATCTACGGAGTCGGCGACGCGTACAGGGGCGATATAACGCGCAAGCATTTAGCCACCGATACGCCGTATAATACGTACACGCGCGGAGGCTTGCCGCCAACGCCTATTGCTCTGCCTGGAAAAGCGTCGCTGTTGGCAGCGGTGATGCCTGACGACGCCGATGCGTTGTACTTCGTAGCAACAGGTGCAGGCGACGGTCGCCACTATTTCTCGAGTACGTTAAAAGAGCATAACAACGCTGTACAGCGGTACTTGGCAAGAACGCGTACGCCTTGAAGTTCGGAAGACGAACTTTGACACGTGAACTTCGAATCTTGGAAATTAAGTGGGCGGCCTGGTTGAACGCAGGTATTGCGGAGCCGTTCAGACAAGCCTGTTTAGGCCGGCTTATTCAAAAAAGTATGTGGGATATGTCCATTGACTAACAACGAAGCTACTACAGCACCGAGCAGACGCGGCGCCTTCATTTCATTGGAAGGTATTGAGGGTGCTGGCAAAAGCACCTGTGTTCCAGCTATAGAGCAGTGGGTTAAAGGACGTGCTAAAGAAGTTGTGCAAACACGCGAGCCCGGTGGCACGCCGCTGGCTGAAGTCATTCGCAACCTCGTATTGGGCATTGGAGTCGACGACGAGGTGGAAGCTCCTACGTCCGACACCGAAACCTTGCTCATGTTTGCCTCTCGTGCACAGCATCTTGACGAAGTTGTTCGACCTGCTCTTGATCGCGGCGCGTGGGTTATTTGCGATCGCTTTACTGATGCTACCTTGGCGTATCAGGGTGCGGCGCGTGGGCTTGGCATGCAACGCATATTTGAACTCGCCGAATGGGTACACGGAAATCTGTGGCCCGATTTGACGCTGTGGTTTGACGTATCGGTGGAAACGGGGTTGGCGCGAGCCAGTCGCCGCGGAGCGAAGGACCGTATAGAACAGGAGCGACAGGATTTCTTTAGCAAAGTACGCGCGGGCTATCTTGAACTTGCGAGTCTCTACCCTGAGCGCGTTAAAGTGATTGACGCGCAGCGATCAATGGATGACGTGGCCGTACAGGTTATTCAAGAATTAGAGGCCTACGGTTTGAGAAGAGAGAACGTATGAAGTCTGGTGCAGTCAGCGAGCAAGCCACCCCCGAGCTGCCGAAGTGGCTCGCTGAACAATGGCAGCGGGTACAAGAAAATGCGTCGGCGGACAGGCTGGGCCACGCGATTTTATTAAGCGGCCCCAAGGGTGTCGGTAAGCAGATACTGGCTGATGAAATTCGCAAAATTGCCCTGTGTGGCGAACGCAAAGCCCCGTCTTGTGGTCGTTGCCGTAGCTGTGAAGTGGCGGCCGCTGGTAATCATTCCGACGATCACTCTCTGAGTCTTCCCGATGACAAGAAGACTATTAGCGTCGACCAGGTTCGGCACCTGATCACGAAACTCAGCCTGTCTGCGGCGTATAACAATCGCAAGTTTGGGCTGGTTTATCCGGCCGAATCGATGACTACGGCAGCGGCAAACGCGCTTCTTAAAACTTTGGAAGAGCCTCCAGGTGACACCTTACTGGTGCTGGTTAGCCATAATGTGTCCACCTTGCCTGCCACAGTTTTGAGCCGCTGCCAGGTTATTCAGTGTGGTGCGCCGCAATACGCCGAGGGCCGTGCCTGGCTTACACAGGCCACTGGAACAACGGATGGGGACGTCTGCCTGCAGCTTGCGGGAGGCGCACCTTTTCAAGCATTTAATTATTATAATCAAGGAGTAGAGAAGATTTATTCAAGTGTAATCGAGGATATTTCAAGATTACGGAATGACGTTATTGACCTTGTGCACGTGGCAAGCGCCTGGAGCGGCGAGCATTTGGACGTTCGATTACGTTGTCTTTACACCATTACGAAGCAGCTGGTGCTCGAAGCGCTTGATTTGGATGGGGAACTGGCTCACAAATCCGATCTTAAGTCCTTGCGAATGTCAGATGGACAGATTAAGTTGAGTTCACTACTTGGGTATCAGGACTCTGTGGTCCGTGCCCGAGCTTCGTTGGATGGGCCGTTAAATCAACAGTTAATGTTGGAAAAACTATTGGCTCCATGGTCCAACGGTTTTAGCACGCAGGGATTGGAGTACCGAAACGCATGAGCAAGCCAGGATTACTAACCCTCACCATTAAGGACAAGAGTGCGCTTTACCTTGCGTACATGCCTTTCATTGAGAACGGTGGCTTGTTTATTCCAACCAACAGTACCTATCGCCTCGGAGATGAGGTGTTCATGTTGTTGAACCTGATGAGCGAAAGCGAGAAGCTGCCAGTTGCAGGGCAGGTGGTTTGGCTTACCCCAAAAGGGGCTCAGGGTAAACGCACAGCTGGTATTGGCGTTCAATTCAGTGAACAGGACGGGGGTAATACCCAACGCAAGATCGAAAACTATCTTGCCGGTGCTCTGGGTGGCGACAAACCTACTCACACCATGTAGCACGCTGAATCGCTCCAGGTTCCAGGGCCGGGTTCAGTTCGTCTAATTCATAGCTGGGTCTGATTGTCCGATCAGTTACGGTTTATGCCTAAATTATTTTCACAAATTCATTTTTTCCAAGCAGGCTTACTAGTGTGCGTTGCTATGAACTTGGCTATAAACGACGTGTTCGTATGCGGGTTTTAAAAAAATATCAGCCGCAGCTGGACCACGGCTAATGAGGCTTTGCTTCGGCGTTTCTGGTTTC
>QIGP01000012.1 GCA_003228965.1 Gammaproteobacteria bacterium | reverse complement strand
CAACGAGTCGCCGTTGGCGTCACTGACTTCCGTTACCGTGTTTCCTGCAAAATAAACGTCAAGTTCCTGAGCTTGAACACCGGACAGTCGGTGCCCTCTCGACACCAGACGAAGCTTTGAGCCAACTCTTGCGTAGTCTCCAGGTTGAGCCGGCTGTTCCGTTCGACGATAGCCTAACTCGGAAACATGCTGTTCAAGCTCATCGGCTGAGAGCGAAAGGCCGGCATACAGGTCTACCGGCTTTGCGAAGACACGCGCGGGCTGCTGCCAGGGCTGCCCCACAAAACGATCCTTGATTCTCGCATCCAGCACAAAACCGTAAATAATCACAGGGACGGTAATCAGGCATCCGACGATTAAAGATAGCTTGATCAGGCGGCGTAAAAGGCCAAACTTTCCACTGCCAGGTTTTCGCTTCGCCGTTTTCCTGGCCGCATTTTTTCGCTTGGTTTTCTTGACTGATTTACGCGGTACTTTCCTGCTCGTTTTCGCCACGCTTTTGTTCTTGGTAGCGTGTTTTTTCGGCCCTTTTTTGGCGCTTTTTTTACCGCTTGTTTTTTTGTTGCCCGTAGTCATGCGCGCACGATACCACTGCGAACCTACTATGTCGCGAGGCGAGCACGCTTCAACTCACACAAGCACACAATCGTCGCTATTGATCACAGAATTGCCACAGTTGCCAAAGGACTCAGATCGAAGGTACTAAGTTCAAGCTTAGTGCCATTCGACGCAGAATCGTGAAAAATTCATTGACTAGCGCAAGCTTGAACGGCGTCTTGTCGAATTTATCGCGGCATCTTCGCGTCGAAACATCATGCCTCGACGGAAATCGTCGAACGAATGCTGATCGGCTTTTATGCGAAATTTAATGTACGGACCATCGGACAGGTAGCCGGCCTGAGAAAAGTCGTTGTCCTCGAATCCAGTTACGTTATAGCCCACGCTAAGCCAGGCATTTTTGGCCACGGTCATACCCGCCTCCAGACCTACCGAGTAATCGTACACATCGGCGCGCCAGGAATGACGAACGTGACCATGGAATCCAACGTCGAATTTCGGTGACAAGTCATGCCGATAAGCGACGCCGATCAAATCGGAAAATCCGGTGTAGCTGTCGTCGTCGATGCTACTGCGAACAAATTTAGCGCCATACTGGAAGTCAATTTGCGTATCACGACTGTACATCCAGTTCATGTTCAGGTTATTCACAGCTTTCCACGTGCGCCGCGACGTAGTGACGGACTCGATGTCGTCGTATCCAAGGTCCAACCGATCGAACACAACCCACTGACTATCCGCAGGTCGAAACGCCCAGCCCAGACGCACATCGGCGTTTAGCGAATCGATACCGTTACTCGTCGAACTGTTAAACACCTGGGTGTTCAGACTAAAGCCTACACCTTCGTTCTCTTCGCGATAAACCCCAATTTGAAGCGTCTCCCGCTCTTGTGAATCTGAATTGCGGTATTCAAGTCGGGACGTAGCCGACCAGTTGTCACTGCGGTAGAGACCGCCAATGAAAATACTGGTGAAGTCCTCACTGATACTGCCCGATGTAGGCGGCGTGTCCGCGTCGAAGTCGGATAAGTTGTTTTCCCTGACAGTGTTACCGTGATCGAAGCCAATATCTACCGTTACTTTTTCGTTCAACTGAATCCCCTGAACGAGTCCGACGTTAGCAAATACTCGTGGCCCATACTCCGTCGTTTCCTGATTAATCGTAGCGTTAACACGGGCTCGCTCCCACGGCGTCACTTTCACCCCGCCCCGTGTGGTTCGAGCGTCAATGTTCTCGCCATCCGCAATTTCGTGTTCGGCGAAAATGGTAAAACGTTCATTCAAACGATAGTCCATTCCCAGCAAGGTACGCCTTGGAAAATCAGTGTTGGCATTGCTGTTGTTCAGGGAAAAGTCTGTCGAACCGCGTATCGTCAATCGGTCATTGAGCGCCTGGATACTTGCGTTGACAAAAGCTTGTTCCGATTCGGTTTTAACTCCCGTCTCGTCTTTGTCTGAAGCCTTGCGTATACCAAACCCAAAGGTTCCACGTCCGCTTTGATACCGCACCTCGGCCTGAGCGACGTTGCGCGTAGCACCGCTACCCAAATTGTCCTGAGTGTAAGCATCGGCGTTAAAGGCAAGCGAGCGACTAAGCCGCAAGCGTCCACTGAAGCCGGTTTTTCGCGTGCCGCTCTCGGTGCCCCGCTGCTGTCCCAGCCCAAAACCTGACTCTTGCTCCCGCGTATAAACAACACCGTCAAGTTTTTCGCCCTGGTGGCGCAGTTCAATCAGGTAGGCGTCACCTTCTGCTTCGGCGCCGTTTTGAACCGAATTGCTAGAGGCGTACTCGGCGCGCAGTTCAGTACCTGGTCTGAACGTCACTTTCACGTCAGCACCAAACAACTCCCCTGTGCCACCGGCTATACCCTCGCGCAGGCCAGTAGCCCCAAGTTTTACTTTGGTGCCAGCCTTGAAACTTGCACGTCCGCCTGCGATTAACTCATCGTCAGCTGTGTCAAGGCTCTCGTAGTCAACCACAATAAATACGGGATTTAACTGGGCGTCGCGGCTCATCACAGGCTGTTTAAAGAACAGCGTTCCCTGCAGATAATCAACGTTGTAGTCCAGGTGTCGCGCCATGCTGCGACTTTCCAGCACCAATTCCGTGCGGAAACGGTCGCGTACTTCAATCGTCACTTTTTCGCTATTAATAATAATCGGCTGACGACTTAAGCGATAAAGACCAGACGTACCGTCCCCAGCCAACTCTTCTTTAATAAAAGCCTGATTGGTACGAGAAGCAAACACGTTATAGCCAAACCTGTCGCCTGAGTATTCGCTCTTGAATCCGTTCAGCGAACGGCTGTAACGGGAAAGCTCGGTCACTGTAAGCGACGTTTGATAGTCACCAAACAACGCGTAAAATTGGTCGCGCTCGATCTTGACGAACAATTTTTCCTGACTCTGTGCGTCAAAGCGCTGGTCAGTGGCGTCACCGTAAAGGGTGTAAAAACGATCAGGATCGATAGTTCCAAACAGGCGTTCCTCGTCTTGCTCGCGACCACGCGTGTCGTAAGCGAGCGTCATTAAGTAGTCACCTCGAACGCGGCCTTTGGCGAAAAACGCAACACGGCCTTCTTCGTAGTAGTCTTCTTCAATACCGTCGTCGCGCGCGTTATCAATGTTATCTTTAATGTTGTTGTAGCCTACCGTTCCTTCGGCGATACCCACGAGAATCCAGTCACGCGCTGCTGGTTTTAACCAGACCCTGACTTCCTGTTCCAGTCCGTTTTCGAATTTCAGATTGAGCACTACTTCGCCCGCTTGAGACGTGGGTTCTAGTTCAATAATTGCTTGGCCCTGAGCGTTTAGCGTGTATACAGGATCGCGATCACCGACAATAACCAGCTGATTTTCGCGCGCTGCATCTATTTCCCACTGCGCCCGATAAGGTGGCTCCACAGAGTAAATACCGACGGCGTCCGGACGCCCAGCATAGTCCTCACGGTCAAACATATCCAGCGCTATCACAGGTTTCTGGCGCCCGTCGGCGACCAGAGTCGAATTGGCTTCGTTAAGCTCCGCGCGAACGGGGCCACCACTAAAGTGAACGTTGCGCTCGAGACGCTGTAATTCGACGCCTTCGCGATTACTCAACACAACGACAAGTGTGTTTTGGCCAGGATTTACGTTTACTCCGCGCCAGCGACTTATGGCTACGGTTTTGGCCGCGTTGCGTAGCTTGCCCTCGTAGTGCAGACCACTCACCGGTTGTCCATTAAGTTCAAGTTGTACGCGTTCCGACGGAGCGTGCTTAACCGCAATTTTTAAACTGGGGACGGCGAGGTTCTCATCAACTTTTGGCAACAACAATTCAAACCCGGGGACTACACGCTCGGCCCAGGACTCATCGGCAAAATTATTCGTTGCGATCTCGGCCTGTGTTGGCAGCCCCTGATCACGCCGCGAAGCCCCGGCCACTTTCAGCGACTCGATTTCGCTGAGCAGTCGACTACCGGCAGCCACTTTAAACCGACTGTTAAGCACCGTCTTTTCAGCCCACACCATCAGCTCTACCCGGCGGTTGGCCGCGCGACCGTCAGCCGTTGCGTTGCTTAGCCGTGGCTCTGTTTCCCCTTTGCCCTGAACGGTCAGTTGGCTTGGTAACAAATTCAGCTGTTCCTGAATGTACCGCGATACGCCAGCCGCCCGAGCTTTCGACAGTACGCTATTGTTAGCAAATTCTTTGCGGTTTTGCGGTGCAATTTGAACGTTGTCTGTATGCCCCTCTATGCGTACGCGAATATTTTTCGCCTCGCCCAACTGAGCAAGAACGTTGTCAATATTCCGTTTGTCCCGAGTCCCAAGCTGAGCACTTCGAATTCCATACTTGGGCGACAATGTAAACTCAAGACGCTCGCTCGACGGTGGCTCAATCACGAGTAAGTTATCTACCAAAGGCGTGCGCTGTTTTGTCCTGGTAGGTGCGTCAAACATAGCCATAGCTTTGGTAATAAGCTCGAGACTCACAGAGGGCGTCATAGCCGCACGAAATGTCACGATGTCCTGCCATTGACCGCTACGCTCACCCAGCCCGAATGTCAGTAAACTATCATTCGCCGAAGGGTTACTCGCTTGCCGCCCGTTAAGCGCGGCACTTCCTGCTACAAATTCTGCGCCGTCTGGCAACATGACCATGGCGTTGAGCGCTCTAATGTCAACGTCGCCCCGGCCAATTAAAGTCAACGTGTAGTCGACCTCACCCACTCCTGGTTTGGTTTCAAGCATCAGTTGAACCAGGCCGTTAGTTGCAGGAATTTCCTGTAAGTAGAAATCGGCACGCCACGCCGCACCAGGCCTTAAATCGACGAACTGAGAAAATGCCCGACCTGCGAAGCGCGAGTTATGTTGACACGGAATCACTTCCATATGCGTTGGGATACTATCGACGTCGAGCTGTACAACATGAGCACCAGGCTCGAGCCCCTCAAAGTGAAAGCGACCGCCTTCGTCAGTCACAGCGTAGCGACCGTCTTCCATATAAATTCGGGTATTGGCAACACCATTAAGGTCGTTACTTACATCCTGATCGCAACTCCCGTCAATCAC
>QIGP01000298.1 GCA_003228965.1 Gammaproteobacteria bacterium | reverse complement strand
CGTGCACAAATGAACATGTTGCCGCGTCTGCGGCCACAGTGTTTTTACGACCTGGTCATTGAAGTAGCGATTGTTCGGCCAGGCCCCATTCAGGGCGATATGGTCCACCCGTATTTACGCAGGCGTAACGGCGAAGAGCCGGTGAGTTATCCTTCAGAAGAAGTTAAAAGCGTACTTGAACGTACTCTGGGTGTGCCCATTTTCCAGGAGCAGGTCATGCACCTTGCGATGGTCGCGGCTGGCTTTTCGGCGGGCGAAGCCGATCAGCTAAGGCGTGCCATGGCCGCCTGGAAACGCAAAGGAGGGCTGGGACCATTTGAAGACCGACTTATTAGCGGCATGCGCGCACGTGGCTACGAACAACAATTTGCCGAGCAGGTGTTTCACCAAATCCAGGGTTTTGGCGAATATGGTTTTCCCGAGTCACACTCGGCAAGTTTTGCACTGCTTGTGTACGTCTCGGCCTGGCTCAAGCGTTACGAGCCCGCCGCATTTTATTGTGCCTTGCTTAATAGTTTACCTATGGGTTTTTACGCCCCGGCGCAGCTGATTCGCGCGGCACGTCAACACCAGGTCGAGGTGTTAATGGTAGACGTTAACGTAAGCGCATGGGATTCAAGCCTTGAGCCCGACAGTGAGGGCAAGGCGGCGCTACGGCTCGGACTGTCGCGCATTAAAGGCTTTAGAGAGGCATCGGCCGAGCAACTCGTGAGTACGCGCGCCAATTCCCCTTTTACCGATGCGGCCAACGTGGCTTACCGAGTCGGACTTAACCGGCGCGACATGGAACTGTTAGCAGGGGCCGGTGCATTGAAGTCGTTGTCGGGTAACCGGCACAAAGCGCGTTGGGAAGTTGCGGGTATAGAACCTGCAACACCGCTCATGCCGGAAGTACACATTCAGGAGGCGGCGCCTTTGCTTGCAAGACCTAACGCCGGTGACGACGTGATAAACGACTACAACACGCTAAGCCTGACACTTGGCGATCACCCCATGAAACTTCTGCGGGGCGAATTTGAGTTAATGCAGTTACGCACAGCTGAGCAATTGTGGGAGTTAGCGCCCGGAGCACGCACGCAGCTTGCGGGGCTTGTCATAACGAGGCAGCGACCAAGTACAGCTAGTGGCGTAACGTTTGTGACTCTTGAAGATGAAACCGGGTACGCCAACCTGGTGGTGTGGAAGAAAACGGCCGAGACTTACCGCAAGGCGTTACTAGCCTCGCAGCTAATGCGAGTTGTAGGGGAGGTGCAAAGAGAGTCGGGCGTTATGCACATTATCGTGCATGCGCTGTTCGATGAGTCGTCGCGACTTGGGAGCTTACTAACGACGTCGAGAGATTTTCACTAGGCGGCGCTTCTACCTGGGCACAAGCTGGCTACGTGGAATAACGGATTGAATCCACACCCCACCCAAGAGTACTTCCATGCAGGGTTCTTTGGACCAGGCGGGTGCGCACCCCAAGAGTACTTCCATGCTTGGTCCTTCGGACCATGAGGGTGCGCAGCAACCTGACGGAGATTGCCACACCCGCTGCGCGGGTTCGCAATGACGGGGTAAGGGGTTACGTCATTGCGAGCCCGAAGGGCGCGGGTTGGCAATGACGCGGTCAGGGTTGCTACACCGGCTATCGGCCGGCCTTGGGCACGGTCGAAAAGCAGGTTGTCTCGGTGACGCGATCAGTCGTCGAAGCTGTAGTCGTTGAGGTCTTCAAGATCCGCGGCCAAACGACGCTCTTCTCGAATCGTTTCGAACCGACGCTTGGCTTCGGTGCGTGTTTCAACGACTTTGTCTTTAGAGTTCGACGCCACGCGTTTTTCAATGTCGTCGACAATGTCTGCACCGTTAAACACAGAGGTGTCTGTTGCTTGCGGGTCGTCGCTAATCACATCGTCGAAAAAGTTGGTTTTTCTAGTACCTTGCATCATCTTAAGTCCCGTCCCTAAAAGGTGGTTCGTTAGTGCGATATGTCTAATGCACAATGCCTTTTTAGCAGGGAGTGCCACCTGCAAACACTGATGCAGGTCACAGATTCGAGGCGTAGTTTTTGACATAAGGCTATTCGGGTTAAGAGTCATTCTTACAGGATAAGTGGTAACTGATTGTGCAAGCGAAGTTTTTCTACAGTAACTCAGGTAAATCTTCAGTTGGGGTCGTGAAAAATTTACACATTGAAACACTTGGGATTAACCCTTCCAACAAGCGAATTTCAGGAGGAAATCGTTTTGACAAATACTCTTAGTAATATCAGGGGCTTTAGAGGTGCCCTTTAGCGTGCTCGCCACCATTGAGGCGGAGCGGGTTGGGGATAGTATTGAAGTTTGAGCCGGTCACAAGAAAGAGTCGGCCCAATGAGTGGGCAGTATTACAAGAGTGGGGAGTCAGGCAGAAAGGTCGTTAAGCGACATGATGGGCAGCAAAATGGCGAGGACAATCATTACGACAACGCCACCCATCATCAGAATCATGACAGGACCCATCAAGCTTGTCAGAACAGAGCGAATGGTTTCGAGCTCGCGTTCCTGATTTTCGGCCGCACGACCGAGCATGTCTTCGAGTTCACCACTGGCCTCACCAATTTTAATCAGGTGCATGGTCATGGGCGGGAAGAGTTTGCTAATAGCGAGCGACTTGCCGATGGACGCGCCTTCACGCACTCGATCGGTGGCTTCTTCTACAGCTTCACGCATGGGCATGTTCGTGATCACGCTCGCCGCCGTTTGAAGAGCCGTCAAAATGGGTACGCCGCTGGCGGCCATAATGCTCAACGTGTTGGCAAACTGCGCTGTGTTGTTACAGCGAATGAATCGACCGAATACAGGCAACTTCAAGTAAAACCGGTGTAGCTTACGCTTGGCATCAGGTTGGCTAAAAATAATGCGGAAAATAAACACGCCAACAGCAATGCCAATGAGGAGGAAGATTCCGTAATTTTGCAAAAAGTCGCTGGCGTTAATTAGCGCACGGGTAATAAATGGTAGCTCTTGTTCTGTGTCTTCAAAAATACCCACAAGTTTGGGCACAATAGAAACCATCAAAAACACGACAATGCCGATGGCAACGAAAGTCAGGAACGCGGGGTATATAAACGCCTGCATGACTTTCTGTCTAATAGCATGTTGCTTCTCAGTGTACTCAGCCAAGTGTTCGAGCACTCGATCCAGGTGGCCCGAGGTTTCACCAGCGCCTACCGTCGAGCGATAGATATCTGGAAACGCGTTCGGAAAGGTGCCAATGCTGTCGGCTAGCGTGTGGCCTTCGAGCACTTTTGAGCGCACGCCCATGAGAACGCGCTGCACTTTTGGTGATTCAGTTTGTTCAGCTACGGCCTGAATGGCTTCATCAAGCGGCGTGCCGGCTCTTAGCATGGTGGCGAGCTGACGGGTAACCAGCGTCAGTTCTGTGATGCTGAGTTTGTTTTTTGAGCCGGCTTCTTGGGGCTGGTCTTTGTTTTTTTTCTGCGCTACTTCACTGACTTCGATTGGAATTAGTGATCTTTCACGCAATTGGCGGCGCACCTGTTTGGCGGTGTCGCCTTCGAGCAGGCCTTTTAGTTCTTTGCCGCTCGCGTCGTAGGCTTTGTATTCAAATGCGGCCACTAGTCTTCTTGAGTAACCCGCAGAACTTCTTCAACTGTGGTGTCACCAGCGAGCACTTTGAAACGACCGTCATCCCGAATGCCTGGGCCCATTTTACGCGCGTAGGCTTCGAGCTCTTGTTCGCTTGCGCCGTCATGAATCATGGTACGCATGGGGTCGTTGAGCGAAATTAATTCGTAGATTCCCGTTCGTCCACGGAAACCACTACCGCCACATGCTTTACACCCAACGGGTTTGAAAATGGGTGAGCGGTCGGAAGACTCGAGTCCAAGAATATTGCGTTCGCGTTCGGTCGGCTCTGCCGTTACACAACAGTCTTTGCATAACATGCGAACCAGTCGCTGAGCCAGAACACCGACCAGGCTTGATGACAGCAGGAACGGTTCAACGCCCATGTCACGCAAACGGGTAACGGCGCCTACAGCGGTGTTGGTGTGCAGAGTTGACATCACAAGGTGCCCGGTCAAACTGGCCTGAACCGCAATTTCTGCGGTCTCAAGGTCGCGAATCTCACCCACCATGACCACGTCAGGATCTTGACGCAAGATGGCGCGCAGGCCTCGTGCGAAGGTCATATCGACCTTGGTGTTGACCTGTGTTTGGCCAATGCCGTCGATGTAGTATTCGATCGGATCTTCCACCGTCATGATGTTGCGGGTGTTGTCGTTAATTTCTTCAAGGCCTGAGTAGAGCGTAGTGGTTTTACCCGAACCCGTTGGTCCTGTGACCAGAATAATGCCGTGCGGTTTCATAATTAACAGATTGAACTGGTCTTGTGAGGCACGGCTCATTCCGAGTTGTTCGAGATCAAGCTTGCCCGCTTGTTTGTCGAGCAGACGCATTACCACGCGCTCACCGTGTCCGGAGGGCAGAGTAGAGACACGCACGTCTACAGAGCGACCCGCAATTTTTAAACTTATGCGACCGTCCTGGGGAATACGCCGTTCGGCAATGTCGAGTTTAGACATGACTTTAATACGAGAGACAACCAGCGGCGCTAATGCACGGCGACTTGTAAGCATTTCGCGAAGTACACCGTCGACCCTGAAACGTACAACAAGTCGGTTCTCAAACGGTTCGATGTGAATATCAGAGGCCCCGTCTTTAACGGCTTCAGTGAGTACGGCGTTAATCAATCGAATGATGGGAGCGTCGTCGTCGGCTTCCAGAAGATCCGAAGGCTCAGGAAGCGCGTTGGCCACCGAGAACAGGTCGGTGTCTTCGTTAAGTCCTTCAACCATTTCCATGGCGCGGTTGGAGTCGCCGCCTTCGTAGTTTTTCTGAAGTAGCAGATCGAACTCTTCGTTGGTAATTTTTCGCAAGTCAAGCGGCAGTTTAAGTACGCGACGTATTTCAGCTAACGCAATTAGTGGCGTGTCTTTCAGCACCAGCAGTTTTGCCGTCCCGTCTTCGACAGACTCAAGTAATATGCCGTGGCGTCGGGCAAACGAAAATGGAATGGATAGATGACTGCCATCGGCGCTTGGTTGTTCTGCGGCTTCTTCTCCAATTGC
>QIGP01000442.1 GCA_003228965.1 Gammaproteobacteria bacterium | reverse complement strand
TTCCAGGTCGCGGTAACTGAGTGAATAGGCCACATACCACCGCACAGATTGTAATATGATGTCTTGCTGGTGATAGAAGTGGACCCCTATGATTGGCGCCAAGTCAGAACGTCGGCCAAAAAGAAAGAAGGTTCGCTTCGACCGGTTCGTTGGATTACGCTGTAGTGGCAATCTTTATAGAAAAGTGAGGGGTTGCGCTTCTATCCGTCGCTTTAAAGACGAGAGGCTTTATGAATCAAGTCTTCAGTCGCCTGCTCGCTGTAGCAGTCAGAGCACTCCCGGTTCTGTCGTTATTGCTCCATTGTCGGGTTTGGATTCATAGTTTAAGTACAAGGAGAGGTAACGTGAAGCTTTCATCGTGCAGAGAACTCAAACGTAAAGTTCAGGCTAATGCTTACACATTGGCGGCGGACGCGGTTAACACGCGTGAATACCGTATGCGTAAAGCGGGTGGCGGGGTTAAGCAAACGTTACGTACTCAGGAATCGGCGCCGGTTGCCGCGGTAGGCGTAGCGCCTGGCAAGAACAACGAATACAAATTGGCCGTTCGGTTGTTTCGAGGTATGGAACGCCATCAGGAACAGTTGCTAAAAGGCCTCGAACGCCACGAGAGCGAAATCGACTTCGTTAAGGGCGTACGCTATCAACCACGCCTGACCCTGAAACCCGGCGGCTCTATTGGTCACTACAAAATTACGGCTGGTACGTTAGGTGGGTTTGTTGAAGACGCTAACCATTATTACATGATGAGTAACAATCACGTATTTGCTAACCGCAACCAGTGTTTCGATGGCGACCCGATCGTATCGCCAGGCCCGCTCGACGCGACCAGTGGCGCCCCAACCATTGTTGGTACGTTAGATAAATACTACCCATTGAGCAAAGTTAAGCGCGACGGTGTTGATGCAGCGCTCGCCAAATTCACCGACGAGGTCGACTTCTTTGAGCCCTGGGACTACACGGGAATAGGGCGCATCAAGAAAATGCCGGTGAGCGATCGCTTTGCAGTTAGTCGCGTTATTAAAAGAGGGCGTACAACCGGAGTGACACGTGGTGTGGTAACGGCTTTCGAACTTGATGGCATCCAGATTGACTACGGTACACGCAGTGACCCGGCCGTCGTGACGTTCGACGACCAGATTGAAATGATCGGTACTCAGGCAAGGAATGCATTTAGTGCAGGCGGCGACAGTGGTTCGTTTATTATTGATCGCGACACCATGGAAGTGTACGCGCTGCTGTACGGCGGCGGCCCTGACGCTAATGGCATCGACCGTACTCTGGCCCATTTCATCCCGGACGTATTTCGTAAAATGGGCGTTAAACTGGTTCAGTAAGTGGTGAACTTTGTGCTACGGGCTGTTGTTACCACGAGGACAAGCTAATGCCAGCCAGCCCGGGGCTTAAGCGTGCGAAGCGCATGCTGCATAAACGCTATAGCAACGTCCAGTGGTATTCGGGAGTTGGCATAGTTCCGGCAGACGGCGGGTTGGGATTACGGCTGACGGTATCTAATGAGCCTAAAGATTGGGAAGTTCCAAAGACCTACTACGGATTTCCTGTAGAGGTTGTCGTGATAGGTCGCTATTCTCCTCGCAACAAGTAGCGTTCAAGCCGCCGCGAACGAACGGCCACGGCTTGGCCGAATAGATACTCTTGGGGTGCTTCTACAGTTCCTATTGAGCGCAAATGGCCGCGCCATAGTGAGCGAAAAACCATCAAGCGGTGTGTACCGCAGTCTGTCAAATTGCTCACTTTCTTTTCAACCTTGTATGTCCTTCTTAAGTACGCAGTGCCAGCGCACTTAAGAATAATGCAGGCTAATGTTTTGGTACCATGTAGGGCAATGACGAATGGTGCAAATTAATTCTGACGCTGCCGTCCTTACTACGAAAATAACCAAACGAAAATTCCGCCGTAGTGGCTTCAGTGAGGTTGTACGCGGTAAAGTAGTAATGTCCCATGCATAAGGCTGTAGTGTCTTGCAGCAGTATCCGCTGACTACCAAAGCGCACTCGCTCCCAAGGGCGGATAGCGAAGCCCAGGTCTTCGTTTATTGCGCCGCCAATAAAGTACGAGGTAGCCTCATTTTTTTGAGGCCGAAAAGGGTGATCGGCGGCTAGTGTTGGCTTGAACAGGACCGGGCCTTCATCATAGCCGTACAAAGTATCAATCAGCGAATGCGTTCGAGTGACGTAGTCGTCGCCGGACAAAAATAGCGATCCGATGTCCAAAACTCCCGTTGCCCACTTCCGCTGGACCATGAATATCTCAGACTCGGTAATACCGACGCCGTCAATGCGGCCGTTGCTACAGACTGTTGCCGCTTTAGTTTCTACCAATTCATCTTCTGGCGACGAGGGGGAACTACTGTCCATTCGGACTCCTTTCGAGCTCACTAACACAGTGCATTATAGCGAATACACTTTTTTAATACATGGGCTTAGCATAGATAAATGCATTGAAAACGGGCAAAAACCTACGGTGTTGGGTGCCGGGTTGACAGTCTAACGATACCGGGAAGTTTGCCGATCGGTCTTTCCTGCACACGAAATTGAGGCCAAACGGGCACATCCAGACCATGGAAAGACTCGTTAGCATCTGCTGCGTAGTTCGTAGGCTCTTCCAGGGACCGGTCTTTTCTGAGTCTACCTGACCAAATCTGTGATGAAGGTAGCACAGTACAACGTTAGGTTATGTACTATTTTCAACTAATCAAACAACTTGATGTGGAGCGCCAAACGTTTCATGTGATTAATTACGTAGTGGGCCAGGTTCTATGCGAAAACTGACAATTATAAAAGTGCTGGGAGTGCTGAGTATCATGGCATGGGTCTCGGTGACTACGGCTGAAATATTCACTATTTCACCACCAGCCAGTCTTGATTCGTGCGATGAAGAATTTGAGAATATGGCCAATGCACTGCAGCCCGGGGACGAGTTGATACTAACGGACGGCGTCTATTCACAAGGTTGCGCCAGAAGTATTGTGGTCAACGGCACAGTTGATAACCCGATCATAATCAGAGCAGCCGATGGGGCCTCACCTCTGATCACCCGGCCCAATTCTACCAGTCCGTCGAGCAATAACATCGAAATTTCGGGTTCCTACTTCACGATACGTGGCATGCGCTTTCAATATGGAAGCTCTGGCGTCCGCTTCTTTGCAAGCAATAACATTACGTTCGAAGACAACAAGATTTTTGATACGCTCAACAATGCTCTGACGATGAACTCCGGAGTAACAGATTCACACATTATTCGCAATAACGAAATCTACAACACAGGCCTTGCAACATCGGGAGAAACCGAAGGCGAGGGCATATACATTGGTAAACACAGTGGCGGATCGGAAGGGACCAACCACCTGATCGAAAATAATTATATCCACGACCTTCGGGCGACCAGCAGCGGTGGTAACGACGGGATTGAAATAAAATTCGGATCCGGTGGTAATACCATTCGGGGTAACGTCATCCACGACACGAATATTGGCCAGCAATTTCCATGCGTGTTTGTCTACGGACACGGGGCTGAGCCGAACATTATTGAGAACAACCTGCTGTACAACTGCGGCGAGGCAATCCTCGTAACGGCCGATGCAATTATTCGCAACAACGTCATTTTGAACTCGTCAATCAACGGCATTCATTTACGCGTGCAAAGCCCGGCGCCGAACGTGCAGAACGTGACCATCGTGAACAATACGGTGTACGGCTCACATCCTGTGTGTGCCCAGCTACGAATTGGTAGTGCGCCGAACATAACGGTTGCCAATAACGCATTCTACTGCGAGGGCTCCACGGCCATTGCAGGCAATGGTTTCGCCAACGCGACATTTGCGAATAACGTAGTGCGCGGTGCGCTCTCCGGCGTGAGTATTGATAACCTGCAGTTTATTCAAGGCACTCCCGCGGCGGACAATTTCGTAAACGTTTTATTGCAGGATTTTCGTTTGCTTGAAAATTCAGCTTTAATTGATGCCGGCAGCAATAGCACTCCGGATTTTGGCCAGGAGGATTTTGCTGGAACCGCGCGAATAAGTGGAAGCGCGATTGACGTTGGGGCACACGAATATTCGTCCACGTTATCACCGCCAGCGCCAGAACTGACCTTTGCGGGTCCTGCAAGCGTTGATGCCAACAGTTCAGCCACACTCACGTGGGAAGCGACGAATGCAACAGGCTGCACCGCAAGCGGCGGTTGGTTAGGTAGCCGGGCCGTCAGTGGAACAGAAACAACGGCGGCTCTTACCGCAGACACGTCGTTTACCTTAACGTGTACAGGTGATGGTGGTAGCGTTTCTGAGTCGCTTACCGTAAGCGTGACTCAGTCGCCTCCCGATGCGCCGGAGCTGACCTTCAGTGGCCCTGCGAGCGTTACCGCCAATAGTTCGGCCATGCTCACGTGGAACACAACTAACGCATCAAGCTGCACCGCAAGCGGCGGGTGGCAGGGAAGCCGGGCGGTAACTGGTACGCAAGACACTACCGCTCTAACCGCGGACACGTCGTTCACGCTAACGTGTACCGGAGCCGGTGGTACCGTCTCAGATACGCTGACAGTAACCGTAACCCAGCCACCAGCAGATTCAGACGCTGATGGATTGCTCGACTCGTGGGAGCAGCAGTACTTTAGCAATCTGGATCAGCAAGGTACGGGCGATCCCGATGGTGATTTATTGCAGAACCTCGACGAGTTTGGCGCCGGCACCGATCCCACGAATGCCGATTCAGACGGTGACGGCAGTAACGATTTTGAAGAAGTGCAGGCTGGTAGCGACCCTAATGACAGCAACAGCAAGCCGACACCCGTTACGCCACCAGTTGAACCGCCAGCACAAAACGCGCCATCGTCGGGCGGTGGTCCGCTTAATCCGCTGATTATCCTGGCGACGATGATGTACGGAATACGTCGGCGTCGATAATTTCGGGCTCCTGAGGTTAATGGACTGAGGTTTTGCTGTGGTAACCGTAACCCCGTCATTGCAAACCCGCAGACTGCGGGTGTGGCAATCTCTGTCGGGGTGTTGGGGTCAAGTCTACCCATTCTTCATTTTACGCTGATCATCCATTTTCTAAACTCGCAGTGGCACTATTTCCTCGTCAGACCAG
>QIGP01000364.1 GCA_003228965.1 Gammaproteobacteria bacterium | reverse complement strand
CAGACGGTCAGCCAAATGGTCGACCATGTGCTAACGCTGCCAGAGGGCTCAAGACTGTTACTTCTGGCCCCTGTTATCCAGAACCGCAAAGGTCGCCACGAGCAACTGCTCGCTCAGCTTCTGGCGCAAGGTTTTGTACGCGCTCGAATTGATGGCGAAGTGTACGAACTTGACGACCCACCGAAACTCGACTTGCGCCGAAAACACACCATTGAAGCCGTAGTTGATCGCTTCAAAGTACGTCCCGACATAAAACAGCGTTTGGCCGAATCGTTTGAAACGGCGCTGCAGTTGGCCGACGGCGTGGCCCGCATCGCATCTATGGACGGTGAAATTAAAGGTGTAGACGAAGGCAAACTGGTCTTTTCCGACAAGTTTGCCTGCAACATCTGCGGCTACAGCTTAACTGAACTCGAACCACGCCTGTTTTCATTCAACAGCCCCATTGGCGCCTGCTCCGAATGTGACGGTCTTGGCGTAATTCAGTTTTTCGACCCGGAACGTGTGGTCACACACGGCCACCTGAGCATGGCTGGCGGCGCTATTCGCGGCTGGGACCGACGTAACGCGTACTATTTCCACCTGATCAACGGACTCGCCGACAACTACGACTTCGACATTGAAACGCCGTTTGAAGAATTGGAAGACAGCGTGCGAGAACTGGTTTTGTACGGCAACGACGGCGAAATTATCGAATTCGATTACAGAGACAGTCGCGGCAACCGTATAAAACGTGAGCACGACTTCGAAGGCATTCTGCCAAATATGGAACGCCGCTACCGCGAAACCGAATCGGGCAAAGTGCGTGAAGAGCTGGCTAAATTCATGAGCCATCAGGCCTGCCCTGAATGTGAAGGCACGCGCCTGAATCCGTCAGCGCGTAACGTGTTTGTGCTCGACCGCACTATCACCGACCTGAGCGACTTGTCGGTGTCCGCAGCCCATGCATTTTTTGACGCATTGAAATTGCCAGGCTGGCGCGGCGAAGTTGCCATTAAAATCGTCAAAGAAATTACCGATCGTTTGTCATTCTTGAACAACGTAGGACTCGAGTATCTAACGCTCAACCGCAGCGCCGATACCCTGTCTGGCGGCGAAGCCCAACGCATCCGACTCGCCAGTCAAATTGGCTCAGGTCTGGTAGGCGTTATGTACATTCTCGACGAACCGTCCATTGGCCTTCACCAGCGCGACAATCAGCGGCTGCTCAATACACTAATACGGTTGCGCGACCTAGGTAACACAGTTGTCGTGGTTGAGCACGACGAAGAGGCCATCACTACCGCCGATTACGTACTCGACATAGGTCCGGGTGCGGGTGTGCACGGCGGGCAAATTGTCGCGCAAGGCACGCCAAAACAAGTCATCAATAATTCGGCCAGCCTCACCGGTCAGTACCTGAGCGGTAAACGTTCGATTGCGGTACCTGAGAAACGTACATCTTTCGACGCGTCCAGGATCATCAGCATTCGCGGCGCTACAGGCAACAACCTTAAGAATGTTAGTGCACAAATACCGCTGGGCCTGATGACCTGCGTTACAGGTGTGTCAGGTTCGGGTAAGTCAACGCTCATCAACGACACACTTTACCGACACGCCGCTCGTGAACTTAACAACTCCAGCGTATCCGCTCGTCCTTGCGACGGCGTCGACGGTTTGAAGCAGGTTGACCGTATTATCGACATTAGCCAAAGCCCTATTGGTCGTACACCCCGCTCCAACCCGGCCACCTATTCCGGACTGTTCACACCCATTCGTGAGTTGTTCGCCGGCACTCAAGAAGCAAGGACGAGAGGCTATCAGATAGGCCGCTTTAGCTTTAACGTGAAAGGCGGGCGCTGTGAGGCTTGCCAGGGCGACGGCGTATTACGCGTTGAAATGCACTTTTTACCCGACGTGTACGTACCCTGCGACGTCTGTCAAGGCAAACGCTACAACCGAGAAACACTGGAGATTAGATACAAAGGCAAGAACATCCACGAAATTCTAAAAATGACCATTGAAGACGCGACTGAGTTTTTCAAAAACGTACCGACGCTTGCACGCAAACTCAAAACGCTGACAGACGTGGGCCTGACTTACCTGGAACTTGGGCAAAACGCCACGACGCTATCAGGCGGTGAAGCCCAACGCGTAAAACTGTCGAAAGAACTCAGCAAACGCGCTACAGGTAACACTCTTTACATACTGGATGAACCTACGACAGGGCTACACTTCCACGACATTGCCCAGCTACTGGTTGTACTGCAACGACTGCGCGACCGTGGAAACACAGTCGTTGTCATTGAACACAACCTGGACGTGATTAAAACGGCCGACTGGATTGTCGACCTTGGGCCTGAAGGTGGCGACGGTGGTGGCGAGATTGTGGCTGCAGGTACGCCGGAAGAAGTTGCTCTTGTGAATGGGTCTTACACCGGACACTTTTTGCGTCCGCTCTTACCTCGGTTGAATACTAAAAAAGCTCCAGCGAAAAAACGCATGAAGAAAAAAGCCACGGCCAAACGCGCCAGCAAATAAGCGCTCGTTAAAAGCTCGCGCCTTTCAGGTGCGGGCGACATCCACGTTAACAGCTCTGAGTAACGAAGAATCGATTCGGTGGCTCAGGATACGGCGCCAAGAATGTAGTCGAACTCTTTGCCCAGCGTCTTCTCGGCGTCTTTGGCAATAAATTGGGCCAGTTTTTTACCGAGCAAAGGAATGCTTGAAGTGATGTCCAATTCGACGTGGTTCACACAGCCCTTGCCGAGCGGCATCACGTTCATCGTGCCATTAATGTCGACTGGCACGCCTTCGGTGCTCAACGCGAAATCGCAAATAAACTCACTGTCGCCAACGTCTTCCCATTCCTCGGTTTGGGTAATGGTATTCCATTCGCCAATCAGACTCTTCAACACACCTGGCACGTCGGCTGGCACTTCACGGTCGAGCGTAATCGAAAACGTGTCGTCACTCTTTTCCGATTCAAGCACTTCGATATTTCGTGCGCCGCAGGCGGTAAATTTATCAGCGTGAAAGCCATTTCTTGTAAACAAGTCGTACAACTCCTGACTCGTGCAAGGGTATTCGTGTTTAGCCACAATTTTCATAACTGATTCCTGTATCTGTTCACAATAAACTCAACCAACGGCGCCTGCACGAATAGTGAAAAAAGCACCACGCCATACGCCATGGACTGTATGGTCCACCAGTAGTCCAACTCCACAGGCAATGACAACGCAAGCGCAAGTGTGACGGCACCGCGCACACCGCCAAGATAGAGCAGTGAACTTTGTACGCCGTTGAGTCGATCAGACCCTAACAAGCGATTTTGTAACGGCAGCGACAACAAAATGACGGGAAGTCGAGCTAACAGCAACGCGCCGACCGCCATTATCATAACCAGCCAGCGCTCCTGAAACATGTCCAACGTAATGGTGACACCGACAAGAAGAAACAGTAGCACGTAACACAACCGTCCCAGAAATTTCCACAGCGTATAGGTAAATCGGGTTTGGCTATTGGGGTCCCGCCCTCGATAGTCATTGCCGAGTATCAGTCCGACTACCATTAGTGTAACTACACCTGAAGCCTGGAAGACGATCTCGGTACAGAGATAGATCGCATACACGACCACTAACGTCACCAAACTCTGTGTCATATCGCGGAGCTTCTGCCAGCCAAGACGCAACATGAGCCAGGCGACTACCCAACCGGTAGCCGCCCCCGCTCCAACAGCCCACAAGAACAGCAGCGTCGTTTCACCCAGTAGAGAAGAAGTGTCTCCGTCCATCGCAAGCGCGAACGCAATGAGTGATGCGTACAGAGCGACTGCAATAGCGTCGCCAAACGCGCCCTCTCCTTCCAGCAAGGTGGTCACCGGCGCCGGTACATTGCAGCGGTCGAGAATCTCGGAGATTACCAGCGAATCGGTGGCCACAAAAAGCGACGCGGCAATGGCGGCGGCAATCCACGGAAAGCCCGTCGGGTGGCCGACGAACACGTAAAGAAGAACAGCGCACAAGCCCGTCGCAACAAGTAGTAGCGGCAGCGACAACGCAAGCGTGGCTGCCAAATATCGGCGCAAACTACCAGTGTCTACCCGAAGAGCGGCCGAAAACACCAACACCGGTAACAGTACATATAGAACCAGGTCGCGAAAGCTACTCCAGCGAAGTCCCGTGTCGTAACCCAGAAAGACCACCAACTCCGACACGGCGAACCCCGAAACGACCAATACACCGCCCAACGGCAGGCGTAATAGCCTGGACACCGGCATGGCCACTAATGCCAATAGAAGCAATAAACTAAAGGATACGACTATGTCGACAATGTTCATGGTGATGGCGGCCTTCGACTCAATCTGGCCACCTGGGGCGATCCTGCGACGTCGGATGTAAGAAAAGCGACGAGTTCATAGAAATACCCACCAGACTGCTACAAATGTTTACCAAATGTGTAGGTGTGGAAATGCCTGTTTCAATTAGACTACGCACAATCAAAACACACACCAGTATGGGGAAAGATTCATGAGACTAGCAACATTAACGGCAACCGTCATGATTGCAACAATGGGCATCGCAGGTTGTAGCAAAGACGACGCCACAAACGCGACCGACTCAGCCGCTGAATCAGCAGGCAGCATGTTGGACAAAGTCAAAGACGTTGGCGGCGACGCGATGGACAAAGCCAAAGACGCGGGCAACGCGACCATGGACGCCGCTAAAGACGCAGGCAACGCCACGATGGATGCTGCTAAAGACGCCGGTAGCGCCACGATGGACGCTGCCAAAGACGCGGGTAATGCCACTGTCGACGCCGCTAAAGACGTAGGTAACGCAGCGATGGACGCTGGCAGTAACGCTATGGACAAAGCTAAAGAAGCTGGCAACGCAACTTTGGACAAAACGTCTGACATGGCTAAAGACGGCATAGATAAAACCAAAGAAGCCACAAGCGACATGATGGATAAAGCTAAAAAGGCTGCTGACGAAGCTGGTCGCAACCACTAGTTTTACGCCACTACCGGTTAAATTTGGGGCCGGGTTTGAATCTGACGGCGTAGTTTGCGCGCGTTTGCCCCCCAGGCGAAAGAAACGAGCCCGGTCCCAATTCCTACCAGTCTGTTTATGGACATG
>QIGP01000210.1 GCA_003228965.1 Gammaproteobacteria bacterium | reverse complement strand
TTGCGACCCCGAAAATGACGGAGTTTCGGGGAAATTTAGTGAAAAGTGACGGAGTTAACTATTTTATGACGGAGTTAAGTCATGCGGTTCAATACACCCACCCGCGCCCACATCTACTCAACCGTAACACTCTTAGCAAGGTTCCGAGGCTGATCCACATCCGTACCTTTCAACACAGCAACATGATAAGACAACAACTGCAACGGCACGGTGTAAATAATAGGCGCAATCAAACGATCAACATGCGGCATTGAAATTACTGTGATTCCAGGTTCATCCACCATGCCTGCGGCCTTATCAGCAAACACATAAAGCTGGCCACCACGAGCGCGTACGACCTGCATGTTTGATTTGAGTTTGTCGAGTAATTCGTTATTCGGTGCAACAACCACTACTGGCATGTCTTCATCAATCAACGCCAAAGGACCATGCTTAAGCTCACCTGCTGCATACGCTTCAGCGTGAATGTACGAAATCTCTTTAAGCTTGAGAGCCCCTTCCATAGCGATCGGCCACATAGGACCACGACCCAGGAACAAGGTGTGATGTTTCTCTGCGAAGTCCTCAGCTACGTGCTTAAGCTCGTCATTCATTTCCAAACATTCTTCAACTGCCGCTGCGACATGATAAAGGTGCGGCACAAGTTCGGCCTGACGCTCTTCAGACATACCGCGTTGACGTGCAAGCATGAGCGTAACAATCAACACAGACATGAGCTGCGTAGTAAATGCTTTAGTACTGGCCACACCAATTTCAGGGCCGGCCTGAGTCATCATCACAAGATCTGACTCACGCACCATTGAGCTGTGTGCGCTGTTACAAATAGTAAGCGAACCAAGATATCCCGATTCTTTAGCAATACGCAGCGCTTCAAGCGTGTCGGCGGTTTCACCCGACTGCGAGAGCGTTACGATTAAAGTGTTGGGTGGAACGACAACGTTGCGGTAACGGTACTCACTGGCAATTTCTACCTGACACGGAACACCGGCCAAAGATTCTAGCCAGTACTTGCCTACACAACCGGCGTGGTAACTGGTGCCGCACGCGATGATATGTATGTTCTCTACTTTATCCAGCAAGGCTGCCGCTTGAGGGCCGAGTGAATCAGGCAATACTTTGTTATTTGATACTTTGCCGTACAGCGTGTCGGCCAATGCACCAGGCTGCTCGAAAATTTCTTTGAGCATATAGTGGCGGTAAGGGCCTTTTTCGGCGGCGTCGGCAGAAAACTGAATTTCGTGAACTTCACGCTCTACCTCGTTGCCGTCGGTGTCGAACACACGAACAGACTCACGACGAATTTCGGCAAGGTCACCCTGCTCGAGGTACATGAATTTTTGGGTGACCGGCATCAGGGCTGGTACACCACTGGCAACGAAATTTTCGCCGATGCCTAGTCCAATTACTAGTGGACTGGCGACACGACTTACTACAATGCGATCGGGATCTTCGTTGTCCACAACCAATAAGGCGTAAGCACCTTCAAAGCGTTTTACCGCAGTGCCTACAGCTTCGAGTAAATCCATACCGCCTTTGAGAAGGTCGTGAATAAGGTGAGCAGCAACTTCGGTGTCGGTTTCTGATTGAAACTCGTAACCCTTTGCCAACATCTCATCTTTGATGGGCTGGAAGTTTTCAATCACACCGTTATGAATAACAGCAACGCGAGTTCCCGACATGTGCGGGTGAGCATTCGCTTCGGTAACACCACCATGTGTCGCCCAACGGGTGTGCGCTACACCAATTTTACCTGTGAGCGGAGAGGCTTTAATTTTTTTATCGAGACCGGCGACTTTACCGACAGCACGACGCAACTGAATATTGCCATCGCCGTCCAGTACGGCCAATCCGGCGGAATCGTAGCCACGGTATTCCAGACGTCGTAGTCCCTCGACCAATATCGGAACAATGTTCCGTTCTGCAACCGCTCCAACAATTCCACACATGCCCGGGCTCTCCAAATGATTGGGTAAAAGTTTGCTAAGTGTCCCTGTCTCCGGCGGTTTTGACCGTAGAGTAGTTCTCAAATCGGTACATTGTTACAGGCGTGGGACCACCACCTTCAGAGGCGCGTTATTGTAGCAGGGACTTGCAGTTACGACAGAAACCCTTAGCGACTCTGCGTATAAATCTATAACTCTATGTTTTAAAAAGAGTAAGTGCGTTCCGCTTACACCCTGAACTACCGGTATTAAGGGGCATATTACGGTGGCGCGCGGACCGTTCCCAAATCCTGCCGGCTACTTGTTCTTCTGCGGTTTCTTCCAGTCCTCGATGGTGACCTGCCGCCCGCGCCCAATGGACAATTTGCCCGCTGGTGCGTCTTTTGTAATCACGCTTCCAGCGCCAATGAAGGCGCCTTCGCCGACTTCCACGGGCGCGACTAACTGCGTGCCCGAGCCGACAAAGACACCGGCGTTAATTTTGGTTTTATGTTTGTTCACACCGTCGTAGTTACACGTAATGGTGCCCGCACCGAGGTTACATCCTTCACCCATGGTGGTGTCACCCACGTAACTTAAGTGGCTCACCTTGCTACCTTTGGCAATGTTGCTCTTTTTAACTTCAACAAAATTACCAAGCTTCACCTGACTACCAAGATACGTTTGTGGACGCACGCGAGCAAAAGGTCCGATTTGGCAGCGCGGTCCGAAGTGCGCTTCTTCAATTACGCAGTTTGGATGAATAACGGTGCCGTCTTCAATTTGGGTGTCTCTAATAACGCAGTTAGGTCCTACGTGTACACCGTCGCCCAGTTTAACCTTGCCAATAAAAGTTACGTTAGTGTCAATGTAAACATCTTGCCCACACGCTAGGTCACCACGAACGTCTACGCGTAAAGGGTCTACAAGCGTGACACCCTGTATTAACAACTGATCGGTAACCCGCTTGCGATACATTGCTTCGGCTTCGGCCAGGTGCTTTTTGTCGTTAATGCCAAACGCTTCTTCTGCGTTCGCCGTTACAAACGCGTGCACAGGCACGTTCGCTGCGACCGCCAAAGCCACCACGTCGGTTAAGTAGTATTCGCCCTGACTGTTGTTGTTTTCAAGCGCGTTAATCCACCTGCGTAACAATCCGCCTTTGCACGCAAGCACGCCGGTATTAACTTCGTTAATGTCACGCTGTTCTTCGCTAGTGTCTTTCTCTTCAACAATACTCAACACGTGGCCACGAGCGTCTCGCACAATACGACCGTAGCCGTAAGGGTTGTTGAGTTTCACAGTGAGTAGAGCCAATGCACTTTCGCCTGCAAGATGCACAAGCTGCTGCAAAGTCTCTTCTTGAATCAGGGGAACGTCGCCGTATAGAACCAACACCACGTCGTCGTCGTGAACAGCGCCCATTGCCTGGTTGACCGCGTGGCCTGTACCCAACTGGTCAGCTTGTTCGTGCCACTCTACCTTGCGGTGTTCCATGGCCTTCATCACGTGGTCGCCGCCAAATCCGTACACGACGTGTACACCGATGGGTTCCAGATCCTCGGCCACGTCAATCACGTGCTCAAGTAATGGCCTTCCCGCCAGCGGCTGCAACACTTTAGGTAGAGACGAGCGCATGCGGGTGCCGCGTCCTGCGGCCAAAATGAGGGTGCGTAACTGCATGTTTTTGTTAGTCCTTATTTTGCGACGCCACATAGTACCAAAGAAATACGATCAAAAAAGGTGTGTTAATGCACGCTTCTTGAACTTGGTCGCTAGAATCGGTCTGGAAATGTAAATGCTTGTTTTAATTGGGATTACCAGGCCGGACAGAAGCCGGCCACACCGACTGCACTATCCAGATAGCGACATCGCGGTCAGAGGATCTTGCGTGGGGCGACGGTCAGGTTAGACAAGAACATACCAATCACCAGCGCAATGGCAACCATAAACGTGGTGAGTGCCGCTTCGAGACCCATAACGACCTCGTTGTGCAACATGGCCTGAATAGACTTGAAGCCAAGCGAACCAGGCACCAACAGAATAATGCCGGGCAATATAGTGGTGAGTGCAGGCCGGTCCCGCAGGCGAGCAAGAATATTGGACAAACACCCCATCGACCAGGCGCCAAGCGCCGCACCAAACTCGGGCCCGAACAGCGTGGTACCAAATCTTGAGGCTAAAAAGGCGACAGCCCCACCGAGCAATAGGGCCCAGTAGTCCTGCCAACGCGCCTGGAACAACACGGTAAACGCGGCCGCCGCGGCCACGATGGCAATCATGGTACTCCACCACGAAGGTACGGCCGATGCTGTCGCAACAAACGGGTTGGCGTACACATCGATTAGTGCCCAACCGGCCGCCGCGCCGAGAGCAAGCTGCATCAACACAACCAGCGAACCCATTAGACGTGCAGTACCACTTACAAGGTGGCGGTGAGCAAGCTCATTGATGCCCATGGTTAACGAAAGTCCTGGCACCAGTACAATGAGTGCAGCAAGCGTAACAATTAGCGGATGTATTTCGGGTATCAACTCGGCCGCAACGCGGGCACCAGCAGCAGCGGCAAACGCAGACAGCGTCGGCAGTAGCATGCCCACTCGAGGTCGGGGCAGGGACAACAAAGTCAACACTCCTACAAAACCGCCCAATACAGCGCCCACCGAAGCATCGTACGCATTGCCGTTAAACAACACCGCAACGCAAGCGGATGCAACGGCGAACGCGAACACCGTGAGCCAACTACGGTAACGCGGTGCGCGGCATACAATTTGGTCTATTTGATCTTTGGCCGCACCGTAATCAAGTTTACCTCGACTCACTTGCTGCATCACGCTTTGCAAATCGGCAAGTTTAGACAGGTTGGCTTCGCTTGGTTCAACTCGCAGCAAAAACGTGCGCTGGTTTTCGAGTTTGCCAATGGCGGCCGTCACCGAAGTGGGTGTTGCAAGAATTTGTAGCTGCATGTCGAGGTCGCGAGCAATCCCGGCCATCGCCGATTCAAGCCGGTGAGACGGTGTTCCGAACAAGTGAAGCGCCTGCATTAGAGTCAGCACAAACGCGTCTCGCTGTTTGATGCCGTCTGGAATCGGGGTGTTAGTTATATGCATGGACCTGGGTGGACAAGCCCGCGAATATGGCGTTGCCCTGGGTGGTTATGAGTGAATGCGGATCGTCGGTGATTTAGGTCATGCGTGCAAGGG
>QIGP01000194.1 GCA_003228965.1 Gammaproteobacteria bacterium | reverse complement strand
TCAGTGGAATGGCTATTTCACCTATGTCTTCAAAGGTTGAACGGCGTGAGTCTACAAAAACCTTTGAGGCTAACAACAACTCGTCATCAGCTTCGCGCATGTTAGGTAAAAACGCGCCAACGAGATCGATGTGACATCCGGTATTTACCCAGGCGCCGTGTAACACAGGTTTCGAACTCATGGTGGCGCAACTCACAATGTCGGCGTCGGCGACTGCTTGTGGCAAGTCGTTCGTTGCAGTTACCTGTTGTGAACGATGTTGATTACGTGCAGCCAACTGCTGCGCGGCGTTCTCGCTTCGATTCCAAATAGTAATGCGTTCAAGTTGAGGAAATAATTCGCAGTACGCATCGATAGAATAACCACCCACGGTTCCGGCGCCCACCACGACGAGGTGGCGTGAGTCAGAGCGCGCCAACATTCTGGCTCCCAGAATGGAGTCACCTGTTGTTTTCCATTTCGTAACAAGCTCTCCATCGAGTACAGCAAGAAGTTGTCCGCCAACATCGTCAAATAGTAATACGGCACCCTGAATGGAGGGGGTAGGCGGGTCGGTGAGTCGGTTGTTGGGAAATACAGTCATCGACTTGGTAGCAAGGCCCAGGCCTGGAATGAAAGCACAACGATTGAAAAAGCCTTTCCCGGCGTGTTCCAGATAAATGTCTTCGTGGACAGGGCTATTCAGCTGGTGGCCCGCGTATAGCGTATCGGCTACTCCGGACCAGGTGAGTTGCGAGTCGATTTCTTCAAAGCCAATGTGCGGGACGGACTTGATAGTGTTGCCTTTAAGTTTAAACGCCTGATGCATGGTATAAACAGGCAAGCGTTCAACGCAAGCGTATTCCTGGCTATCTTTAAATTGTGGTTCATTTGTACGGTGTGTTGAGGGTCTACATAGCGGTCCGTTAATCGCCAGGGTTCAATCATGGTACGCCAGACATTACTTCTATATATATCGCTGCTGTGCGCCGTAGCCGCGTGTGCTGACAAAACCTCTGAGACGGCAGCCAATGGCGCCTCTTCCTGTGATTCAGACCGCAGTGCTGAAACTTCAGTTCAGTGGTCCGAGGCGCTTGCTGAAATCGAAGCTGTGCGACGCAGCGCCAACGTGGCAGGTGCTGGTATTGCGTTAGTATCAAGAAACGACATTATGTTCGTAGGTGGGTTGGGCCTTCAAAGCCTCGATACGAAAACACCTGTTACAAAAAACACGCTATTTCGACTGGGCTCCATAACCAAGTCTTTCACAGGCTTGACGGCACTACACCGACTGCGCTCGAATCCAAATTTATTCACTCAGCCTGTTAATAACATAATTCCCAGGTTACTGAATGCAGATAGCGGCGGTGATCTTGTGACTTTACCTCAACTGCTTGAGCATTCAGCCGGACTCAGTGACCTGAGTCGCAAAGAGTTCGCGTTTCAAGGCGAAACGGTATCCTTTGAAGAGGCGATTGCCATAGATCCTGCCAGCAGAGATTTACGCTGGCCGGCCGGCCGCCATTCCTCCTACAGCAACGCAGGCTACGGTTACGCAGGCTACGTGCTTGAAGTCGAAGCCTTGAAGCCTTACGAACAACTTGTCGAACGACACCTGCTTAATCCTCTTGGTATGAAAACGGCAGGTTTCTTTATTACCCCGGATTCACCAACGCTCGCGGCAGGTTACAACACAGACGGCAAGACGCCGATTCCGTACTGGCACATGATTTACCGATCGTTCGGCGGTCTCAATGCGACGTCGCAAGATATGGGACGATTCGTTAAAGCGCTATTGCAGCCTGTTGGGGCAGGCCAGGTGTTTCAAAGTGAAGAAGAGCGACGTCGTTTTGAAAACCCGTCAACAACTCTCGCTGCAGGAGTTGGCCTGCAGTATGGCTATGGCCTCGGAAACTATCACTGGTTTAGCGAGGGTCTTCGTTTTCACGGCCACGGTGGCGACGCCGACGGCTACCTGAGTCACTACGGCTATTCAGTGGAGGCAGGTTACGGATACTTTGTTGTGGTTACGGCCTTTAATAAAAAGCCACTTGGTGAAATGAGAGCGGTGCTTGAGAAGTACATTGCAAGTCTGCCTGCGTTGGGTGATGACCAGGATCAGAAAGCTATGCAGGTTTCAGTAGCCACGATCAAGCTAGGCAATACCAGGCTGTCTGAATTGGCAGGTCACTACGTCGCGGTGACCCGGCGTTTTAGTCCGCTGCCATCGACCGTAGAACCCGAATTAGAGATTCGAATTAAAAACGACCAGTTGCAAACACGTTTGCGCGGAAATCGACTGCCGCTCACAGCGGTTTCGAGTGAGCTGTTTAGGCGGCCCTGGCAGCCTGGAGCGACCTATGCTTTTGTAACGACTGACAGTGGCGAAGTTTATCTTCAGGGTGACATGGGAAACTTCAGGCGACTCGGTAACGACAGGAAGTAGTGTATTTCGAGTATTAGAGGTGGCATTTACCTACGCCCTGTTTAAGGAAAGTATATGTATCGATGTGGATTGATGATCTTGTTAATGAGTCTGTTGTTATTGTCAGGTTGTGCCGCGCATTCTGTGAGTCAGCAAAACATCCAGACGTCCAGGTTGCCCGAACTACCCGTGGCCTTGGCGAATAATGCGGTGGCCGCCGTTGACACTACCCGGGGACAGTACCTTGTTAGCTTTAACGGATTATCGACGGAAAAAAAATGGAATAGTGCGACAGCACACACGTTTGTGCTTGAGCCTGGTGCCCCACAATGGCAGCAGGCGGGCGACGTGCCAGGCATACACGGCCGTCTTGCATCAATCGCCGTTTCCGTAGGCGATCAGGCCTACCTGTTTGGCGGCTACACCGTGTCAGAAAATCACGACGAAGTTTCTTTACCGTTGGTTCACAGATTCGACCCCGTGCTTCAGTCGTTCATCCAACTCGCCGACATGCCGGTGCCGGTAGACGATGCAATGGCGCTTGTCTACGAGGACCGCTATATCTATCTGATATCGGGTTGGCACGATACCGCTAATGTAAATCTGGTGCAGCGCTACGACACGGTAGAGGATACGTGGGTTCAGGCAACCGCTTATCCCGGAGCACCCGTTTTCGGCCATTCCGGAGGCCTTGTGGGCAATGAACTGCTGGTATGCGGTGGCGTCGAAATTAAAACCTATGCCGAATCAGCACGGGAGTTTGTCATGAACGGACTGTGCTTCGCAGGCACCATTCGGCCCGACAATGCTCGTCGCATCGATTGGAGAACAATTGACCCGATGCCCGGGGCCGCGCGCTATCGAATGGCGGCAGCGGGTGTTGATGCGATGAGTGGCGTGCTGTTTGTTGGAGGAAGCGACAATCCCTACAACTACGACGGTGTCGGTTACAACGGCACGCCGTCAGAGCCGATCAACGACGTATGGTTGTACGAGCTCAACACCAACCAGTGGCGACATCTCGGATCTCAGGCCGAGGCGACCATGGACCATCGCGGCTTGCTTGAAACGCACGAAGGATTCGTCACGGTGGGAGGAATGCTCAGTCAGCAGCGTGTCAGCAAAAAAGTGACCGCGTTCAGACTAAAGGGAGAGGGCGTTCGATAGCGAACGGTAGCGTTTGTGCCTACTGCACCATCTCAAAGCGATACTCACGCGCGTCGCTGCGCCCCAGATCGTCAACTACCAAGATATCGTAGACACCGGCGGTGGGTGTCCAAAGCAGCGGTTCATCCCGATCCACTTCAGCAATAAACTGGTCGTCGACAAACCAAAACAGTGACGATACGTCCGCATCGGTATTTGCGGTTAGCGGTAGTTGTTCAGGCTTAGCCAGGTCAGGTCTTAATTGATAAGTGAGCTTTTCGGCAGGTGAGGTTATTCGGGGGGCGACCCCACTTGAGGCCTTTAACGCGTCGGAACACTCGTCTGAGTAGGCAGGAGGTCGTCTGATAGAGACGCCGGCTTTGCGAAATAATCTGTCGATGTCCGATGGCCAGAACTCGTAAACGTATTCCTTTGATTGTTCACTACTACTTGTACAGGCACGAAGGCCAGTAGTGCTATCAATATGTACAGGGCGGTAGACCGACGACACTTTGATCGGCGACACTCCAGGAATAAACCAGCCTGGTTCCGTTTCGGGGCAATACCGATCAGGCAAATCACCTGTTCCGGCACACATGTCTACCTTGCGCAGGTTAAGTGCGGTTGAGGGTAGGTGCGCAGACGCCATCGCTTCTGTGTCCCGAGCGTTGGCTACCGTTGGGGAGCTTGCCAGCGTGTCGATCAATTCGAAAAAAAGTGGTGCAGCGGCTTGGCGTCCAATTAATCCGGGGTTGGAGCTTCCGTCAAAATTTCCCACCCAAACCGCTAACGCGTAGGGGCCGGCTAACCCAACTGTCCAGGCGTCCCGGTACGCATAGGACGTTCCCGTTTTCCAGGCAACCGCGGTTCGATTTGGATCTTGATGCAGCGACAGATCATCGGGCCTTGGGTTACTTCTCAGCATATCCAATACCAGGAAGCTTGCCTCTGCACTTAGTAGCTGACGTTCGGTTTCCGGTTTTTCAGATAAGGTACGGATCAGTTTTTTCCACTGACCGCCGTTCGCCAACATAGCGTAGAGGCCAATCAGTTCTTCCATGGTGAGTTCGTTGCCACCCAGGACCATTGCGAGGCCGTAGTGGTTTGCGTTCTTTAGTTGCGCTACGCCAGCGTCTGTTAAAAGTTGGTGGAACTCGTCTTGACCGACTCTGTTGAGCAATTCGATGGCGGGTACGTTGCGGCTGTATATCAGTGCATCGGTAGCGAGTACAGGCCTCATAAATCCGCGAACAAAGTTCTCAGGTGTGTATACGCCAAAGCGCTTCGGTGCATCACTAAGAAGGCTCATCGGATGTATCAGGCCCTGGTCCATCGCCAGGCCGTAAACAAACGGTTTAAGAGTGGAGCCAGGGGAGCGCTTGGCAGTTGTGCCGTTTACCTGGCCGCTAATAACAGGATCGTTAAAGTCGGCCGATCCGATAGAGGCCAGAACGTGCATGGAACGCGTATCTACGACCATAGCGCTTGCATTGGTCAGCCCGTCTTTGCCGCGTCGCTCGAGGTAACGAGTAAGCGACCGCTCCATGGCCTGTTGCAAGGACAGTGACAGCGTAGTCTGGATATGTGTAGC
>QIGP01000377.1 GCA_003228965.1 Gammaproteobacteria bacterium | reverse complement strand
GCGCTAATGGGTGGAAGCGTTGCGAACGCGACTCGTGCCGCGTCCATCGCCAAATGCGATTTGCTCACGGGCATGGTCGGTGAGTTTCCTGATCTTCAGGGCATCATGGGTCGTTACTTTGCGATACACGACAACGAACCTTCAGAAGTCGCTGAAGCCATGGCAGAACAGTATTTGCCGCGCTTCGCGGGTGACGAATTACCCAAGACAGACACGGGCCGGGCACTGGCCCTTGCCGATCGCATTGATACTCTGGTGTCTATTTTTGCACTTGGACAAAAACCCACAGGCACCAAAGACCCGTTTGGTTTACGCCGTGCGGCGTTAGGCGTTCTTCGCATTGTCATTGAATCGAAACTTAACCTCGACGTACATGCTTTGCTGCAACTCGCAGCCGAAGCTGTCATGCCACGTATTGCCAACGACAAAAAGCCGGCTTACACCGACAGCGCACAATTGGCTCAGGACGTATTCGACTACATGATGGAAAGACTGCACGGTTACTGTGTGGACGACGCCTCGCGGGGCTTCAATGCGGGAATGTTTGCAGCTGTTGCAGTAAATTCTCCATCCCAGCCTCTGGATTTTTATCAGCGCATGGAAGCTGTGCGTGAGTTTATGAAATTGCCAGAGTCAGAGGCACTCGCTGCAGCTAACAAACGCATAGCAAACATACTCAAGTCGGCCAAAGACACCATTCCAGGCTCCGTGGATGTAGCCCATCTCGCACATTCTGCAGAGAGCGCGTTGCACCAGAAAGTCGAACAGGTGGCCGCCGTAGTTGAGCCACTACAAAACGACCGGGACTACGCTCAGGCGCTAAGTGCACTTGCCAAGCTTCGAGAACCTGTCGATGCGTTTTTCGACCAGGTTATGGTGATGGACGAGGACGACAACAAACGTCGCAATCGTCTGGCGTTGCTGACGAAGTTGCGGTCCTTGTTCCTGCACACGGCCGATTTTTCAAAACTTCAGTAATTTCCTGATGGCTGAGGGTTTCCCTGATTCAATGTCGCTTTGAGAAATAGGAGATAGCAATTTGTCTGCCCTACGCGATATTAAGTAGACTTAGTTTTTATAAAACAATGGGTTAGATATTTTCGAGGTTCAGCGTAAGCCGTCTGGAACTGGTGGTATCCTAATACATCGGCTTAAGTATATTATGGTAGAGGCGAATCGACCAACGGATATTGGTCGACGCCTACATGTCGCACCGCGACGATCGACATTGGTCTGGGGGGATCAAATGAATTCCAGGAAATTAACTGACGCTCCACCTGTGGGTACTACGTTCGGCCCACTTCTAATAATGCTTCTTTGCTTCACGTGCGCACAGGTTTCCGCCGGCCAGCTTTGTGGCAACGCCATGCTCGATATCACTGAAGACTGCGACGACGGCAACAACGACGACGGTGACGGCTGCAGCCGTACCTGCGAAATTGAAAATGGCTGGCTGTGTACCGATCCCTATATAAATATTGATGAAAACGGCAGCATTCAAGACAGCGGATTCGAATTCGGTCCAGGCCAGTCCTGGGAAAACGATTCACAATTTGAGCCGCTGGTTTGTACCGTAGAGGAATGCTTAACGGAACCTGCCGGCGCCAGAAACGGCATTGGTTGGGCTCAACTTGGCGGGATAGCAGAAGAACCTTTCAGGCTGCGACAACAAACCGATTTTGACGGCACCGCTCAGTTTCTTCGGTTCGATTTAAAACATGCCAGTTGCCCGTCGATTGGTTCGAACGATTTGTTCACAGTATCTATTAACGAGCGGCCGATATTTACGTCGGGCGCCTCCGATTTAGGCTGCTTCAACGGTCAGCTCTACTCAACAAACTTCATCAATCTCGTGACGGCAGAAGGTGGGCCTTACACCGGTATAGGACCAGTAGAAATTGGCCTGGAACTAATTAGTTTCGAAGGCGACTTTACGGTAGCGGTAGACAACTTTGTGGTTGGCAAACTAGGCGCAGCACCTGTACCCAGTATTTGTAGCCTTAACCCAAACATCACGTTTTACGATCCGTTTGAAGATATTAATGGTGAATTGTCGGGTCCAGACTATGTACAAAAAATTCAGGGTGAAGTTGGACTCACGTGGGGAACAACCAGCGACGGAATATGCGGCACTTCGCAAAACCCTCCTGGTAACCACACCGGCGAACCAGGCGACGCCGCCTGCATAGACTCAACATTCTTGTTCGCAGCTGCTGAAGACGAAGACGACACCCGCCTGTTAATCAACAACGTCGAAACGTATGTGTGTAAAGCACCAGTCGATTTAAGTTTCAAACTTCGGAGCCAGGTTCAGCTCGTTGTTAACTACCAACCAGGGCCAGTATCAGGCCAGGACTTCTTTGGAGTCTGGATCGGACCTACACCGTTTTTTGGAACGATTGATACCGGAGCCGGATCGGCACGGCTGCTAACGAACAACCCTCAAGGATTATTTGGCCAGTCACCTGGCGTAAGTTTCGAGATTGATGTAAGCGACCTCGACGGTCAGCCTGAGGTCTACGTGTGTTTTGGTTACGGTAATGAAGGCACTGGCTACGCACAAGTTGATACTGTCTTTCTTGTTAGTGATGGCTGCATCGACGATTTTGAGGAAGACAAAATACTGAGTTGTAACGACAACTGCTCGGAGTACGAGAACCCTGCGCAACGCGATTCGGACAACGACGGTTACGGCAACGCGTGTGATGCGGACATTGCCAAGAACGCCAGTGCTGGCGTACAAAGCGCAGTGCGAGCAGACAACGCAAGTGGCAACGACTGCCTGGTTAACTTCCAGGATCTGTTCGAATTTTCGCTAGCGATGTTTTCAGATCCGACTCTGCAGAACTGGAACCCCGATGCCGACTTTACCGGTGACAACAAAGTTAACTTTCTCGACTTGGCGCGGTTCAGTGAACTGTTCTTGAAAGAACCTGGACCGAGCGGAACCTCAACAACCTGTTCTGCCAGTATATCTTAAGACATAGAACAACGTTACGTACGACCTTGCGCCATCGGGCTGTCTACTTCGGACGGCTCGGTGGCATTTTCGTTTTGAGAAAGACGCGTGTTTCGATTTGATGCGTTTCATATGAGGCTCACACCGACTTGCCAATTATTCTTTGAGATTACTTCTTCGCAGTCTGTTGAGTCTGGGGAGCCGTACGTTTGATGAAATTGTACAGCGCGTAGCTGAATGCGAGTGGGCGATTCATGTTCCTGTTGAGATCGAACCAGATCCAGAAAAGTTCGCAGGCGACGGCTACCACCCTTCGGAGTCAGGCTACGCCGATTTTGGCGAAGCCATACGTACATATCTTGAGCCAGTTGGCACGAGCTCCGAAAGCACCTATGACGGAACGAACGTCGCTCCTGTCAGGGGATGGCCCAAAGTTGCTCGCCTGATAGTCGCGAAGTCGTATTTGCTCCATAGGTGTTGGAGCATCGGCATTACACTTCTTTTATCGGTCAATGCAACTCGCCAGGAGCCCTCTACGGCGAGATGCCATTGCGAGCCCATAGGGTTTACGTCATTGCGCGAAGTGGGATTACGTCATTGCAAGCCCATAGGGTTTACGTCATTGCGCGAAATGGGATTACGTCATTGCAAGCCCACAGGGTTTACGTCATTGCGCGAAGTTGGATTACGTCATTGCGAGCCCGAAGGGCGCGGCAATCTCCCAACGCTCGCGCGATATAACCGATTTAATCCACACCCCAAGAGTACTTCCATGCAGGGTCCTTCGGACCAGGCGGGTGCGCAGCAACCGGGGGGAGATTGCCACACCCGCTTTGCGGGCTCGCAATGACGGGGTAAGGGGTTACGTTATTGTGAGCCCTAAAGAGCTACGTCATTGCGAGCCCGAAGGGCGTGGCAATCTCTTAACGCTATGGCGGCGTAACGAATTGAATAACGTCTGATAACGTCGCATACAGAGTAACGCCCGGCACCATAGGAGGTGCCGGGCGTGGGTGCTTTCCTTTTCTGTTTAATCCCGAAAGTCTAGGTGGCGTTGACCGAACGGGTAGTTACATCTAATCCTTGATGCCTACTTATCTAAGCGACGCAGATGGTGATATCCCCTCACTTTATTTCAAATACTCTGCAACGCGTTCAATTTGAACTTTAATTGCTGTTTTTATTCATGTTTTTATTTCTTGATCGCCATGCACTTCAACAGATAAAAGTACAATGCATAAAAACGGCAGCCACAAGGCTGCCGTTCTTGGCTTACTTTTTGAAAAGTACTAAGCGCGACGTCGCGTCAGACCAAGTCCTGCCAGCGCTGAACCCAACAACCAAACTGCTGCGGGAACAGGAATAGCTGTAACCGTGCCTGAAGCTGAGAAGGTAAACAGACCAGAATTACCAGCAGTGTCGGCTGTCAGGATGAGCTGACCCAGCGTGTCGTCGAATCCGTCCAGACTCCAAAATCCCGTCATTGTGATACCAAGAGCACTAGATGATTGAAAATCGATCGTTAACGAAGTAGAGGTGAAACTACCACCGCCTGTAAACAACAGAACGTTACCAGGCGTAGCTGGATCAAAGGTAATGGTATCGAACGTAGCATTCTGACCTACAGCAAACGCGAAGTCGTTAGTTCCTGCCGCAATAAATACGGGCTGAGGAAACAATAACTCTGTTGCCTGGGCAAGGTCTGCAATATCGGCCGTGTAAGCACCGAAGAATGCGATTTCGCCATCAATGCCGATGAGCGAAGCGGAGCTTGCCGCAGAAAAACCACTAAACATCATCACAGCAGCTATCGTCGCAAGAATTTTCCTTTTCAATTGGATATTAATCATTTTTTTGTCCCATGTGGTTTGTAGTGTAGACAAACCTGTTCTTATTAGATGGTGGCTTACACCACCGGTAATATCGAATCAATGTGTACCACTATTCGATACTACTCCCCCCTAAAACGTAACTCTTATATATGTCGTGCTGCCTAGCTAACGCGTTTGCGTGCAATCGCTAAACCCAGAATACCGAGACCAAGCAGAAGAACCGTAGCAGGTTCGGCTACCTGTGCCACTGAAATACTGGAAAATGTAAATAAAATATTACCCTGTTGGCCGGAAAACGTCCATGCCCCTGGAGTGTCGTCAAAACCGTTGGCCATCAAAACGCCGTTACCGGACAGGTTAATT
>QIGP01000017.1 GCA_003228965.1 Gammaproteobacteria bacterium | reverse complement strand
ACATCAAGTATCTAATGCGCTAGCACAATTGACCTATCAAGAGCTTTTACCAGAGGATGAAGCTTGGGCTGAAAGTGCATAACGCAACACGTATACTCGATCCAAATCGAACCCCTACCAGGAATCATTCTGTGAAAATTATTGCTTTTGCGGCCAGTAACAGCCTCAGCTCAATTAACGCCAAACTCGTGCGCTATGCGTGTTCGCTCATCGAAGACGCCGACATTGAAATTCTCGGCATCAATGATTACACGATGCCGATCTACAGTATCGACGTTGAACAAGAGTCTGGTGTTCCGCAGCTGGCCCATGATTTCCTGGGCAAACTGTCAGGCGCAGATGCACTTGTCATATCGTTTGCTGAACACAATGGTTTGTATACAGCCGCCTACAAGAGTCTTTTCGACTGGGTATCGCGTATAGATACTTCTGTGTACCAAAATAAACCGGTCGTTATGCTGGCAACGTCGCCTGGTGGTCGCGGTGGTAGTAATATTCTAGGCATTGCAGCGTCGGGGGCTATCCACTTTGGCGGTAAGGTTGTGGCGACTGTTTCAATTCCAAAATTCTATGAGAACTTTGATGGTGAGAAGAACTGCCTGACTAACGCTGAGCTCGATGGCGAACTCAAACAGGCTGTTGCCCTTCTATCCAAACCGGGTTTCGGGTTTGTCAATGAATCACTGTAGGAGCGGCTTTAGGGCTACGTGTTTGCACCGATGATCTGATGACGCTCCAGCACTCGCTTGGCCTGCACCAGGTGAGGCAAGTCGAGCATCATGCCGCTAAAGCCTATGGCACCAGCGTCAGGGTTAGCGGCAAAAGCGTCTATCACGTGATGCGCATGGTCCACCTCTTCCGCTGTTGGCGTGAACGCTGCGTTAATGATATCGACTTGATTCGGGTGAATGGCGAGCATTCCGTCAAAACCATCTCGCGCTGCATTGTGTGCGTAGCGCTTTAACCCTTCGCTGTTCTTGTAGTCAGTGTACACAGTATCAAGCGCAGCAACGTTGGCACTGGCCGCAGCTATTCGGCACTGCGTTCTCGCGTGCTGGTATATGGGTAGCCATTCGCCGTTGGCGTCACGGTTGCTCGATGCACCAAGCGCCGCAGAAAGATCTTCAGCACCCCAGGACATACCCTCAAAACGGGGTAGCACGGTGTTATACGACGCCAACTGCTGGAGAGCTTCAGGCACTTCGGAGACCATCGAAACAATACGTGATCGACGGTGCTCGTCGGACAGCTCCAAATTATCGAGGAGGCGATCGAGGTCGGACACGTCTTTTGCAGAGCGGGCTTTGGGCAACAAATAACCCTTTGGCATCAATGGCGCAATGACTTCAAGGTCTTCTTCCAGAAGGCCGCTCTGCCAGGAATTAATGCGTACCCACAAACGCTCGCGGAGAGCTTCGTCGGCCGTGTTCACCAGGTTGGCAACCAAATCGCGGGCGGCAGCTTTACGCGCCGGGACTACGGAATCTTCAAGATCGAGCATGAGAATGTCGGCCGTTAGACCCTCGCACCTGGACAGCATTTTTTCGCTGCCACCAGGCACGAATAACACTGAACGCATTAACATGATGTTTCCCCTCTCGGCGTCGGGTAATTCCTGTTGGAATAGTAACGCATCTTGGAGGGCGTTATTGCGACAGAGTGATAAATGGCATGTACGAAGTGGTTAAACCACTTCGTACACACTATTCTCGTCAATTATGCGGGGAAGAAGTCGATCGGTTTAGTGGTGGTGACTTCGTCGACGTCTTGTGCACCAAAATCGAACATTTTGACACGGCGTAGGAGATTACTCTCAAAGTCCGCTGAACCCAATTCGCTGGAAACCACCGAAACGGACACGACTTTGCCGGAAGCAGCAATGGTTAGCTCCAACACAAGCTTACCTTGAAGTGTTGGATCTTTACGCAAAGCTCTTCTATATAAAGCATATATTGCAGCTTTATTTTTATCGAATATCGTTTCAATTTCTTCCTGACTGCGCTGCCCGGCATAGTCTGAACCACGGCTTCCTCGAGCTGAAGAAGCGGCACCACCTGTGCTTGCATAGACCGGCACCGCTACAGCGGTTGTGGTGCGTCCGGCCAATCCACCACCTCCCGTACTACGACTCAGGTCAGAGGTCTTTACACCAGCGCTGCGTCTGCTGCTCTTGCTGGTGATCAGCGAACGCTCGGTGACGTTACTGTTCGACACTGACGCCGACAGATTGCGACCACTGGTGTTAGCGACAGCACTGTTCTGGCGTAAATCAGCAAGGTCGTCGGCAACGGCCATCAGTCCAACAGTCTTGGCTTTATCGCGTGCTTTTTGCACAACTTCTTCCCGACTAGGTTGCATAACCGGCTCTGGTTGCACTACAGGTTCGGGCGGAGGTGCGACTACTTTGGCCACACGCGGTGGTGGTTTCACTACCGGTGGAGGCACAGGTTTTGGTTCTGGTTTGGGCTTGGCCACTTCCTGCTTAACCTCAGGCTCTTTCACAGGCGGAGGTGGGGGTGGCGGAAGCGCCTGCTTTTCAATGACCAGTTTTGCAAGCCTTGGCGGAATGTCAGTCGCTGCATTGCGCTCAATATCGCTAACAGGCAGAAACGGCATCACGACAGAAAATACCAGCAACGTGACCATGACGCTCAGCGTTATTTTGCGAAAGCGTGTGAATTCTTCGACGTCGCGCGACCACGGCAATTCGTAGCGGCGGTAATGAGGGTCGCTCATTGAATAGTAGTTAGCCATCGAGGAAGTCATGCGCTACCCCCAGACTTCCGGCGATTACGCACAAACACAGGCTGCACGCGCTCCGCCGCTTGCCAAGCGGTTTGTCTCGCAACTACGGTTGCTATTATTGATAGCAAGACAGCTGTCATCACGACTTGCCTCCGGCTCCACGCTGCATCACGGCCAGAGACAGGCGGCCGTAGTTTGCGTCGGTACACGTAGCCATAACCTTCTTCAGTACGCTGTACGGAATAGATTTATCACCCATGATGGTAATTTCACGCATGGCAATATCATCTTCACCTGAGTCCGCAATCAATCGATCGACTTGGTCCTGAAGCATCATTTTCAATTCAGGAATAACCGACTTGCTGCTGGCTATAACGTCCGCAAGCGACACCGCAGGTTGACCTTGTACCAAAATATCAGTACTGGTAATCATCACTACAACGTTCTCGCGCGGTTTTTGTTCAGCGATAGATTCTGGCAGTTGAACGCTTTTATTAACTTGCAGCGTCTCAACTTCAGTTGAGTTCACCAGCAAGAAGAACACGAGAATGGTAAAAATATCCATGAGCGAGACGAGGTTCAGGCTCGGCATTTTTGCTTTCTTGTGTTTGCGCTCCATGCGCTTGGCGCGACGTGAACTAGACATGTTACTGCCCTCCCACACTAATGTTCGCAAGCGGTGCCGCTAACGGCGCCGCGACGGCATCGCCTATCGAAATATCGGGAAACAACTCGGCAGGCGTCATTATTAGCCCGGGAGAGGAATACACACGCACGGTATCCATCACCTGTACCAAAGAGTTGTAGTCAATTTCAGGTTCCAGCAAAATTGTTGCCGTCGTTATATCAGGGTAGTTAGCTTTGACCTGCTTGAGGTAATCACTCAACCCTTTCAGGTCATAGGATTCTTCATCGTTCATCCTAGGCAAAACTTTGAGCAAACCCGTTTTTGCGTCCGCCACTTCAACGCCATTTTGTCGCAACACTACTTCAAGCTGTAGCGTAGGGGTATCCACATCAGCCGCGCCATCCGAAGGACCAGGTAAACTGAGCTCCAAAATGGTCAGGCGTGAAAACACTGCCGTAATCAACAAGAACGGCACCAGAATAACCATCAGGTTCATAAAAGCCGTAATATTGAGCTCGGCAACATCCGAATTGTGGCGACGACGCCAGCGACGTGAGTTCATTAGGCTGCGCTCGAATTACCGCGCGGCTCAGCCACGCTGTTAAGAAACTTCACAGAAACCATTTCCAGGCTATCCACTAGTTCTGTTGTCTTTGTCGTAAGCACAGAGTGCATAAGCAACAGCGGGATGGCTGCCATCAGGCCAAAGGCCGTTGTGTTCATAGCAACCGAAATACTGGCTGACAACAAGTCCGCTTTCTCGGCAGGGTTTGCGGCCGCTACGGCGGTAAAAGCCCGAATCAGACCGATAATGGTGCCAAGCAGTCCAAGCAGCGTTGCAATGTTGGCAAACGTTGCCAGGTAATGCGTGCGCTTCTCCAGACGAGGCATGACTTCCATCAAACTCTCTTCCATGGCTTTTTCGATATCGTCGCGACGTCGTGCAGTTTCAATACGGGCGAAACCGTAGGACAAAATCGTGGCAATGGCCGATTTGGACTGGCGCGTAATGTTAGCCGCTTCTTTGTAGCCACCTTTCTTCAAAAGTGGCGCCAACTTCTTCCAAATCAGGCGATTGCGTGTCTTACTGGCGGTTAAATAAAACCAGCGCTCAATCGCGATGGCTAGGCCGATGCCAAGCACCAGCATGATGGGGTACATAAAAAGACCCCCGTCCTGAAAAAAACGGACAATCGTGTTGTACATGTCCACGTTACTCTCCTCGTAAGTCGGTGCGTGTCGTAATTACTTCTTCGTATTACCTTTGCCGGAATCGGCAGAGGCTTCCTTCAAATTCGTGTAATAGGTAAGCTGACGCCGAAACACATCCGGATCAACCGGAGTTAGCGCTTCTTCCACTAAACTTGCTAGCGGTCGTTCGCCTGGCCCCAATGCCTCGGATGTTTTCCAGGGCACAATAACCAGGACTTTAGGCAGCTCGCGACTTCCTGTTACCGAAGTAGTCTTGAGCTGAATGCTTGAGCCAGTGTCTGTAGTTTTAGCCTTGGCGTTACGCGCCGACTGTGACTCACCGCTCGAATCGTTCGTCTCCTGGGCCACAGCGTAAGTGGTCATACCTAACGCGAAAACCAGGGACACCGCGAAGTACGTCGCTTTAAGAAGCCTACTCACTAACCACTCCCGCAGAAGTACTGGCGTCAATCTGGTGTCGGCGTTCAAGATCGACAAGCCATTTCTCTACACGCTCGTCAGCCTCGGGTGCATTGTTAATGTACGCCTGGTAGTGTTTTTGCGCCTCCAGAGGGCGGCGCAAATACAGATC
>QIGP01000042.1 GCA_003228965.1 Gammaproteobacteria bacterium | reverse complement strand
CAACGCCTCCAAACTGTTTTGAATGCGGGCTAACAACGTATCAAAGTCGCCCGTTCCGATGAGTGCCTGAACTTCGCTTGCCACGCTCATGAAATGATCGATCATAGCGGGGCCCTGAGTGTTGTGCGACTGAATTTCGGTCAGCAAATTAGCGTCAACACGCAGCACGCGAGCCATAGTGCGTAACGAGGCGCGCGAGTTGGGTGAACTGTAAGCACGAGTGTTAGCAGGGTCGCTCACGTGCCTGGCTAACACTTCGGCCAATACAATCTTGGTGAAATGCTCAAGGTTCTGGTGAAAGGCCATTTGCTGGTCGTGGTTAGTTTCGTTTGTATAGCTAAGATGCGCACCATATTTATAGAAAATATGCTCAAATTCTTCTGCCAGATCACCCGACGCCTCGGTACGGGTAAAGATCGTGTTGCGCTTTCGCAGCGACTCCTCGTCCGGTCCAAAAATAGTGTGCATACCCAAAACTTCGACACCTTCAGGTACGGCTTCTGACAGCACACTCATTACCTGACCTTTTACCGACGTGTTGTCCAGCACCAACTGACCCGGTTGCAACAAGGCGCTCACCTGGCGCGCTACCTTCACAGACTCGGCTATGGGAACGCTCAACAGTACGGCCTGCGACTGAGCTACACACTCTTCTATGCTCAAGCCACTATCCAGTCCGCCTATGGCGACTTCGTACCCGGCCTGCTCAAAAAGCCGCCGGAACCAATTACCCATTTTTCCCGTGCCGCCGACAATGCCTATTGTGCGTAATTTTGGTGGATTAAATGGACGCCTCGGATAGCTGCCGAATACCAGAATCTCGGCGAGGTCATCTGCGAGTTTACGGCGCAAGGTACTGATACAGGACTGTACTATCTTGTCATTGAGATGGCCTTCAATCTCAACGTAAAAGCGAAACGCCCCGCGACGATCCGGTCGCGAATGTATCGATGACAAACTAAGATTGTGATCGCGACTAATGACCACGAGAATTTCTTCCAATATGCCGACGCGGTCACCCGGCGGGTAAATTACGCAAGCTGTCGCGTCGTTACCTGTTGCGACAAAATTTTTCGGCTCAGGTGAACCCAAGACCGCGAAACGAGTCTTGTTGTCACGGATGTTTCCAATAGAGTGAGCCAGGACATCCAGACCATAGAGTTCAAGGGCTGACGGACCCGCTATAGCAGCCAGTGTGGGATCGGATGCTGCCTTCACGCGCTCGGCGGCAAGGCTCGTGCTGTCAACTTCAACCAGCCTGGCGTTCGGATAATTGGCCTGTAAATATTCTGAGCATTGCTTTAACGCCTGATCCTTGGAGTAGATTGTGGTTATAAGCTCAGGATCGCCTATTCCTCCCAACGTATGCTCAATTGGAATTACCAGCATGTCGTGAATGCGGACCGTCTCGTGAAAACTGTAGAGCCCGTCCTGGGTCTCGGTTACCGGTCCTTGCAACATGTTTTCGATAGGAACGACGCCATGCGCCGCCTCGCCGTTACTCACCGCAGCGAACACCTGCTCGATGGACGCACAGGATATTGGCTTGGCGTGGGCAAAACGCTGGCCGGCGGCTTGCTGGGTATAGCTGCCAACAGGGCCAAGGTAGGCGACGCGCGTAGATTCAGAATCACTCATTACCAGGAGGTTAGCGAACTTAAGCGCAAAAGCAAACGAACAAAAGTCAACCTCAGGTATTGACCCGGATTTGACTGATCGCTCGTGCCACTATCTGGGTAACCTGAGCCTCGTCAGAATTGGCGTAATCGATAATCTGCTGCCTCATACGCGGGTCCCAGTACTTCTGTATGTGTTGGGCCACTTTTTCAGCGACAACGTCTACGTCCGGCGTAAAATTGTTGTTGTCAGCAATTTGTTGGGCCATGCGTACCAACTTGCTTGCCTGTACCGTCATCCTAGTTCGTCGTCTGCGTAGCAGGTGATTTCAGGTGTTCAATTTGCTCGTCAGTAAATTGCTGGAAGTTACGTTGCCATTCGGAAGGCTGAGTCACGGGATACGCCTCAACGGCGGTCACTTTATACTCGGGACAGTTAGTCGCCCAGTCAGAGTTGTCGGTGGTCACCACATTGGCACCGGACTGCGGGTGGTGGAACGTGGTGTAGACGACACCCGGCTGCACTTTGTTGGACATGACGACGCGCATGACGGTTTCGCCAGCACGACTTTTAATGCCTACCCAGTCACCTTCTTTGATCCCGCGTGTTTCAGCGTCAGCTGGATGCATTTCAAGTACATCTTCGTCGTGATACTGCATGTTCTCGGTACGTCGCGTTTGAGCCCCAACGTTATATTGGGAAAGAATTCGGCCAGTTGTCATCAGTAACGGATATTTACGTGTTGAGCGCTCTGTCGTTTCAACAAATGGCGTTGGCGCAAAGTAACCTTTGCCACGAACAAATTGATCGACGTGCATGGTCGGCGTGCCAGTTGGCGCTTGTTCGTTGCACGGCCACTGAATGCTGCCGAGCTCGTCGAGCCTGGCGTAACTCACACCTGTAAAAGTAGGCGTAAGCCGTGCAATTTCATCCATAATTTCGCTGGGATGTGAATAGTTCATGGGATACCCCATAGAATTGGAAAGCGCGACGGTAATTTCCCAGTCGGCTTTACCCGATCGCGGCTCGATTACTTTACGCACCGGTGAAATACGGCGTTCCGCGTTGGTAAAGGTTCCGTCTTTTTCAAGGAACGATGATCCGGGCAAAAATACGTGAGCAAATTTTGCGGTCTCGTTCAGGAACAAATCCTGAACCACTACACATTCCATTGACGTTAACGCTTTAGTAACGTGTTGGGTGTCGGGGTCAGACTGGGCCATGTCCTCGCCCTGAATGTATAGGGCTTTGAAACTGCCTTCGACCGCAGCGTCGAACATGTTGGGAATACGATAGCCAGGTTCAGGATCGAGATTCACGCCCCACTCTTTTTCGAACATGTTACGCGACGCGACATCGGACAGATGGCGGTAGCCCGGCAACTCGTGTGGGAAAGAACCCATGTCGCAGGCACCCTGCACGTTGTTTTGGCCGCGCATAGGGTTCACTCCAACCCCTTCGCGACCCAGGTTACCCGTAAGCATGGCAAGGTTTGCAATTCCCATTACCATGGTCGATCCCTGGCTGTGCTCGGTTACACCAAGTCCGTAGTAAATCGCACCATTGGGCTCACTTGCAAACGTCACCGCAGCGGCGCGAATATCTGTCGCGGCGACACCAGTAAACTCTTCGAGATGTTCAGGTGAATTTTCCTTGCGCAGAATGAACTCACGCCAAATCGAAAACGCTTCGTCTTCACAACGTTCGGCAACAAAATCTTTGTCTTCAAGGCCTGCATCGACCACGGCGTGTGCCAGTGCGTTAATCACGGCTACATTAGTACCAGGCTTAAGCTGGAGATGGTGATCAGCTTTAGTGTGTGGGCTTTCGACCAGGTCGATTTGTCTGGGATCGACAACGATCAGTTTGGCGCCCTGCCTCAGGCGACGTTTCATTTGCGATGCAAAAACCGGATGGGCGTCGGTCGGGTTTGAGCCGATCACCATGATCGCGTCGGATTTCATCACCGAGTCGAATGTTTGAGTGCCGGCCGATTCGCCGAGAGTGGTTTTAAGACCGTACCCTGTAGGCGAATGACAAACACGTGCGCATGTATCTACGTTGTTATTACCAAACGCAGCCCGAACGAATTTTTGTACGAGATAGGTTTCTTCGTTAGTGCATCGTGACGACGTAATTCCACCGATGGAACGTCGGCCATACTTTTTCTGAATGCCTTTAAGTCGATCGGTCGTAAACGTAATTGCGGTATCCCAGTCGACTAGCCGCCACGGCTCGTGGATAGACTCGCGAATCATCGGGGTGGTGATGCGATCGGGGTGGTTTGAATAGCCAAATGCAAAGCGACCTTTAACGCAGGCATGGCCGTGGTTGGCATGTCCGTCGCGATTAGGCACCATGCGCACTATCTGGTCGCCCTGCATTTCCGCACGGAACGAACAGCCGACACCGCAGTAGGCACACGTTGTGATGGTGGCGTTTTCCGGCTGCCCCATTTCGATTACCGACTTTTCCATGAGTGTTGCAGTGGGGCAAGCCTTTACGCACGCGCCACAAGAGACACATTCGGAGTCGGAAAAGTCTTCGTTTTGACTGGCGGCAATTCGAGACACAAAACCGCGTCCATCGACCGTGAGCGCAAAGGTACCTTGCACTTCTTCACAGGCTCGAACACAACGTGAACAAACAATGCATTTACTGGGATCATAGTCAAAGTAGGCGCCGCTACGATCTGTCTGGTCGTCAAGGTGATTGGCGCCGTCGTAGCCGTAGCGTACTTCGCGTAAGCCAACCACACCTGCCATGTCCTGCAGTTCGCAGTCACCGTTAGCCGAACAGGTAAGACAGTCGAGTGGGTGGTCGCTGATATAAAGCTCCATGACATTGCGGCGTAGCTTGGCGATGTCCGGATTGTGCGTTGTGACCACCATACCTTCGGCAACTTCGATGGTGCAGGAAGCCGGAAAACCTTTGCGTCCTTCAATTCGCACCAAACACAAGCGGCAAGAACCAAACGCTTCAAGGTCTTCGCTTGCACACAGTTTGGGAATGTCTACGCCGTTCATCGCCGCGGCACGCATGACTGAAGTGCCTTGCGGCACGGTCATTTCTGCCCCGTCAATAGTAAGTGTCACGAAGGTCGATGACACGACTTCAGGAGTGCCATAGTCGTGCTCGGGTTCTGCTCGTTTCCAGCTAGCCATCTACAGTTCTTCCTCAAAGTGATCCAGCACGCTCAGCACAGGGAAAGGAGCCATCCCGCCCAGCGCGCAGAGCGAACCATCAATCATTGTAGTACACAAATCGCGCAATAAAATGCGTTGTGCGTCAACTTCTTTTCCGCTTCGAATTTTATCGATTACCTCAGTGCCCCGCACTGCACCAATACGACAGGGCGTACACTTACCGCAGGACTCTATGGCGCAAAATTCCATCGAAAAGCGGGCCAATTCGCCCATATCGGCCGTGTCGTCGAACACCACCATGCCACCGTGACCAATCATCGCGCCTTTGGCAGCAAAGGCTTCGTAGTCGAGCGGTAAGTCAAAATGAGCCGGGGGTACAAACGCGCCGAGCGGTCCACCAATCTGTACG
>QIGP01000439.1 GCA_003228965.1 Gammaproteobacteria bacterium | reverse complement strand
GCGGCAAAACCGTTTTCGCCGTTGACGATTGCGGCTTGTATCTCGGCCAAATGCTGTTCGACGTGGTCTTTGTGCCTGTCTTGAAACTCGGCCAGCCGGGTGATTTGTCCCTGCTTTTCGTCTTCGGTGGAGCGGGCGAGTTCAATTTCGACCTGCTGGCTGCTGGTGTCGGGCAAAAACGTGTTGACGCCGATAATGGGAAGCGAGCCATCATGTTTTTTGTGCTCGTAGTGCATAGACTCCTCCTGAATCTTGCCACGCTGATAGCCTGTTTCCATGGCGCCCAAAACACCACCCCGGTCAGAGATGCGTTCAAACTCTGACAGCACGGCCTCTTCCACAAGGTCGGTGAGCTCTTCTACAATGAAAGATCCCTGGTTCGGGTTTTCATTCATGGTCACACCGAATTCACGGTTTATGATGAGCTGAATAGCCATCGCCCTTCGAACCGATTCTTCGGTGGGTGTGGTGATGGCCTCGTCGTAGGCGTTGGTGTGGAGGCTGTTGCAGTTATCATTTATAGCTAATAGCGCCTGCAGAGTCGTACGAATATCATTGAAATCCATTTCCTGGGCGTGAAGAGAGCGACCCGAAGTCTGGATGTGGTACTTGAGTTTTTGACTGCGCTCGTTAGCCCCGTACTTGTCGCGTAGCGTCGTGGCCCAAATGCGTCGTGCGACGCGCCCCATCACTGTGTATTCAGGGTCCATGCCGTTAGAGAAAAAGAACGACAGGTTGGGGGCGAAGTCATCAATGTGCATGCCTCGCGCAAGATACGTTTCGACATAGGTAAACCCGTTGGACAAGGTAAAGGCCAATTGCGAAATCGGATTAGCACCGGCTTCGGCTATGTGATATCCGCTGATGGATACCGAGTAGAACCTGCGAATGTCGTTATCGATGAAGTACTGGGCAATGTCACCCATCATGCGCAAGCTGAAATCGGTGGAAAAGATGCAGGTGTTTTGGCCCTGATCTTCCTTGAGTATGTCGGCCTGAACCGTGCCACGCACGTGACTTATGGCGTAGCTTTGAATCTGTGCGTACTCGGCGTCGTTTGGTTCCTTGTTGTGTTGTTCGACAAACCTGGCGTGTTGCTGGTCGATTGCCGTGTTGAGGAAGAACGCAAGAATGGTTGGGGCGGGTCCGTTAATGGTCATTGAAACCGACGTTTTTGGGTCACATAAATCAAAACCGTCGTAGAGCACTTTCATATCATCAAGCGTCGCGATGGACACACCGGCATTACCAATTTTGCCGTAAATATCGGGGCGTACCGCGGGGTCAAAGCCGTACAGCGTTACTGAATCGAAGGCGGTAGACAGGCGCTTGGCTTCCGAGTGTTCGGAAAGTTGCTTGAACCTGCGGTTGGTTCTGAATGGGTCGCCTTCGCCTGCGAACATGCGCGCAGGATCTTCGCCTTCGCGACGAAATTCAAATACACCTGAGGTATAGGGGAAGCGGCCTGGTACGTTGTCTTTCATAAGCCATTTGAGTCGTTCGCCGTGATCTGCATAGTTTGGCAAAGACACTTTGGGTATGCGAGTACCTGACAAGCTTCGGGTGCTCACTGTTTGCTGCACCGTTTTGCCGTTTGGCAACGTGATGTCAATGGTGTCGGCGTTGCAGTTTTGTTTGAGTGTGTCCCATTCGCCAAGAAGCTGTTTCGCGCAGGCGGAAAGTTTCTGATCTTTGTCTTTGGCCAATCGCTCAAGTGCCGAAGTGTCATGGTCGCCGTCCCGAGCAAGCATGGCGCGAGAAGCTTCTAGTTGCTGATGCTGCCTGGCCGTTTGTGACTGTTCGTTCACGTTGTGGTGATAGTCGCGAACTGTTTCAGCAATTTCAGCCAGGTAGCGTTGGCGCTGGGGTGGAACAATGATGGTTTTTTGAGAAGGACTGCGCCGATTAACTACCGTCAGTTTCGACTCGTAGGCAGTGAGTCCTTTTTCGACGAGAAGCGCTTTTAGGTGTTGGTAGGCTGCTGTTACGCCGTCATCATTGAATCTGGAAGCAATGCTGCCAAACACGGGCATTTCATCCGGGCTTTTCGCGAAGTCCTGGCGGTTACGCTGCACCTGTTTCGACACATCGCGCAGCGCGTCGTCGCTGCCCTTACGGTCAAATTTGTTAATAACTACAACATCGGCGTAGTCGAGCATATCGATTTTTTCGAGTTGGCTTTGGGCGCCAAACTCAGGTGTCATTACGTACATAGATGCGTCTACAAATGGCACTATGCCAGCGTCGCCCTGGCCGATTCCGGGTGTTTCTACTACGACCAGATCGAACCCCGCATGGCGTGCGGCGGCAATCACTTCCGGCAGGTATCCCGGGACTTCTCCAGTGGTGCCACGAGTGGCAAGAGAGCGCATGAATATGTTCGGGTGATAAATGGCGTTCATTCGAATGCGGTCGCCTAATAGAGCGCCACCCGTTTTACGCCTTGTAGGATCGACGGCCAATATTGCAATGCGAACACCATCGCCGCTGTCCTGCCGAAAACGCAAAATGATTTCATCGGTTAGTGATGACTTACCCGCACCCCCGGTACCGGTAATGCCGAGTACGGGAATGTCGGGAGCGTTAGACTTTAACGTTGCCAGTTGTTCCTCGGAATATTGTCCGTTTTCGATTCCAGTGATGACACGTGCCAACTGCGTTTGAGAGTAGGGCACAAGTGAGTCGAATTTAGGCGGCATTGGCGTACTGGTTACGCTGGCTGTACGTTCCAGCATGTCGTCGATCATGCCTTGCAGTCCCAACTGCTGTCCGTCGTGCGGTGAATAGATGCGCTCTACACCGTAGGCCTGTAAGTCTTGAATTTCGTCGTACACAATCACACCACCACCGCCGCCGAACACTTTGATGTGTTCGGCGCCGTGGTCTTTAAGCATGTCGATCATGTAGCGGAAATATTCGTTGTGCCCGCCTTGGTAGGAACTAATGGCGATGGCTTGTACGTCTTCTTGCAATGCCGACTCGACAACCTGCGCTACAGAGCGGTTGTGGGCAAGATGCACGACTTCGGCACCGGAGGCTTGCAGTATTCGACGCATAATATTGATGGATGCATCGTGACCGTCAAACAAAGAGGCGGCAGTGACAAACCGCAGGGGTGCCGACGCTTTTGCGGTGGCGCTTTGTGGCGGCTGTACTAGTTGCGTAATTGAGTTCATGACGATTTCCCTGGCTGCATTAGCTGCACCATTGTATGAATTAACTGATTGTGTTGTGCGGTTACGGCTACCTTGTCATCCGGGTTGGCTAGCCAGTGATAAACAATGCCGATGATGGTGGAGGAAAACTGTGCGGCCAGAGCGTCGGCGTAGCCGGGCGTTGCGTGTTTGTTTTCCTGGAAAACCCATTGGGCCACATCAAGCTTGCGGCGCTGATCAATATTGTTAACCACTTCCCGCGTGTCAGACCCTGGGCTTACGGCGCTCATCCACAGGATATAAAAAGCGCGTACCGGGGCTTCGTTCGAGCAGCACAAATCGCAGTGAGCCTGAACGGCGGCCTGCATGGCCTCTACGCCTGCCAGATCTCGCGTCGCCGAGCTGAGCCGCTCGAGCCATTGCTCGCCCACGGAGTGCATGATGAACTCGAAGAGGCCTTGCCTGGACCCGAAACGGTAACCTGCCAGACCGCGACTGTAGCCAGCTCGCTCGCCGACTGCCTTTAAGGTCATGTTATCCAAGCCTTTATCGGTAATAAGTTCAACGGCGGCCGTTAGCATTTTCTGGTCAGATTCGTGAGTGCGCTCCGCGTGGGAGCGTCTTGCGGTGTTGGATTGTGGGGGCATTATTGTATTCTTATCTATTTGCTTGCATCAAGCAAGTGGGGGCTAGGCCCCCATACCCCCTTATCGGGGGCTTCGCCCCCGAGCTCCCATTGGGGGTGGACCCCCAAACCCCCTTTTCGTAATTTTGTCGTTTCTTTCTTTCTTTCTTTTCGTAAGTTGAGTATTTCTGCCTGCGCCTCTCCTTTGGAGATGCGGTTGGGTGATGTAGCTATATCCTGAGACGTTTTTTAGGCCTACCGAGAGTGCCGCGCGCTTCGCACTCGCAATGACGTAACCCCTGAACTCCGTCATTGCGAATCCGCAGACCGCGGGTGTGGCAATCTCTGTCAGGTTGCTGAGGATTCAATCAGTTATGTCACAGCAATGTTAGGAGAATGCCGCGCGCTTCGCACTCGTAATGACGGTGTGAAGATCTTGACACGAGCCTTTCGGTCCGCTCTGTATTCGCAAAACGATCACATTTAATTCGGGCTGTAGTAAAAGCCATAGCTCACGAGCAGTCTAAATACTGGACTGAGAGACTCTTCGTTCGATGGCTCCGATACAAGAATCTCTTCTGCAACTGATTTCTACTTCTCTTAGATCGCTGATGCGTTCGGCGAAGTATTCGCGACCGATTTGGAAGACAGCTATGTGGGGGTCGCTTTGATGGAACTGAATAAACGGGGTTAGCTCCGAACCTAATGGGTAGTCTTCCTCAGCCAATACTTTGACTTCGAAGGAGCGGACTAAAATGGCGCCAAAGCTGCAGTGGCCTTCCTGGCCATCTCGAAATTCTACGAATACAGAGGCGTCGTACTCAAAACGAAATTCGTACGTAGCATAAAAACAGTTGCCATATCCTGTGGTTGCATCGATTTCAACGCGTTCATCAAATTCAATGAAGCCACCCATTTCTATGGAGGTGGTATTACTTTCATCGATTGAATAATCCCGTTGGCTCTTGGCGTCGAGACCAGGCCTTTCTACAGACAGCGAAACGCTGGATTCGCATCCGGCGACAAACAAAGTCAGTAATGAGGCAGCAATGGGTTTGAGTAGGTTCATGCGCGTGTCGGTGAAGCTTGGCAAGCTAGTGTAGCGCGAGATGGCCTCTGTTGCAGCTTTTTAGACTCAGAAAGTGGTTTGCGCTCGTGTTTCAAAGCTGCGAGCATGGCTTTTTATCTACAGAAATCTATCCGTGACCAAGCTACTTATAGTTGCCAATACGCCCTCTGATAATACCCGTGCGCTTGCTGAAGCCGTGGTTCGCGGTGCCTGTAAATCGTCGATTGAGGTGATATTCCGCACGCCTCTTGAGGCCGATGCTGCTCTGGTACAAACGGCCGATGCCGTGATTATTGGAACTACCGAGAATTTTGGTGCCATGAGTGGACTCAT
>QIGP01000449.1 GCA_003228965.1 Gammaproteobacteria bacterium | reverse complement strand
GTGTGCTCAAACTTATCGGCCAGCCCAAAATGTCGGCTCCACACATTTCCCGTGCCTCCCACGACGAACTGCGTACCGCAGGTCTTTCAAACAACAAGGCGCGCTTTCTACATGCGCTTGCGCACGAAACGCTTGATGGCAGCCTGAACTTTCGTTCTTTGGCGCAGTTGCCTGACGAGGCGGTTATCGGGCGTCTTGTGCAGTTAAAAGGAATAGGGCGTTGGACTGCCGAGATGTTCCTGATGTCGGCGCTTAAACGATCCGATGTAGCTTCGCCTGACGATGTCGGTTTGCAAAGAGGCATGTACAAGCTATACAACTTGCGCAAGCGACCTTCACCACGACGTTTTTTTGAAATTGCCAAGCCTTGGTCGCCCTATCGGACAGTGGCGTGTTGGTATCTGTGGCGTGCGGCTGACTAGTCGCAGCTTATCCCTGCTATTTCCCAATCATGACACTTTGAGGCCGTAATGAACGCCCGTAAAACGCCGCTTTTTCGTCGCCATTCCAGCGAATCTCCTGTGATGTCAGTGACTATGTAGACTTGACCCCATCTTCTCCACCGTGTCTTTCAGTATCGACAATTAAAAAATGAGTAATGGGTAGACTTGACCCCATCTTCCTAAAACAACTGTGTCGATTGTCCGACTTCGGTAGAGGCGCTCCAGTTCACACGTTATACTCAATTCTCCTCTTTCCGGGTTCACATCATGACTGAATTTGCCAGCAATAATCCTTGGGTACTTGCACTTTTGGGCCTGGTTCTTGGGCTCTTGCTAGGTGTCGTAGGAACGCAGCTGTTTGAACGTCGCAAAACCGGCGGTCGCACGGTAGACGATGTTCAGCGCGAAATGGACGACTATAAAGAGGAGGTAGGTAGTCACTTCGCAACCACCTCTGAATTGTTTCGTGACATGACCGAAAAGTACCGCGACGTTTACAACCATTTGGCCGCCGGATCGCAAACGCTATGCGAAGATTCGATGGAACACGCACGGTTGGAGTTTGCTCAAACCAGGTCTGTCGAAGCCAGTGACGACCAGGCGACTGAAGATGGTAACAAGGTTAGTGAAGAGCGGGCGACTAGCGATGAGAAGACCGTCGATACCGAAATCTCTGATGCAAGCGATGCGCTTGGCGTAAAAAGCGAGGCTGCCGCCAACAAAACACCGGTTGATGCGGCAAGCTCCAAGCCCTCTGGTTAAAAGATACGGGTAGACTTGACCCCATCTTCACTCTAGATAGGCCTATAGCCTAATCCCTTGCGTGCAGAATGTAGCGCTCGAAGTCAGGGCCGAGTGAAGACAGTTCGGTCAGATCAGCCAACTGCGTATCAACTGAATTAAGTGTGCACCAAAAAAGAGCGGGACCCTCGAATTCACCTGCAGCCAAGTGCGCCAGCATCGCAGCAAACGCCTTACCTGTGTAGGTTCCATCAAGAGTCAGGTTCGTCAGCGCAGCGACTTCGATTGCGTTCAATGCTTCGGGCGTCGGTTCGGCATAGGCGTTACCAAAAAAGTCGTCGACAAATAGCATTTGATCCGGACGTAGCGTTGGATCCAGCCCTGGCCTGGAAATCTTGGGCGTTAGTGTGTCGACGCTCTTCGCGTAAAGTCGGGCAAATCTGTCCTGCGAGGCTACGGCCCGCTCGGTTACGCGCACGGCTACAACCTGTACAGGCAGGTTAAGCAGGGCGATACCAAGGGTGAGCCCAACCGCTGTGCCCATCGTCCCACAGGCAACGTATATACGTTTCGGACAAGGCAGAAGGCCGTCCTCAATTTGTTGTGCAAGTTCTTGTGCGGCACAAATGTAACCCAAAGAAGCTAGCGGCGTCGAACCGCCCAGCGGTAGAAGTGTCGTGTGAGCTTTGCTGGTAAGTGCGGTGGCGTGTGCCACAGCTTCAAAGTAGTGAGAGTACACGTGCAGCTCGGTACCGAGCGCTACATGTCGGCGCAAGTTTTTCAAAGCGCTGGGGCTCGGTGGTTGATGAGTCATACACACGGTGCAGCGCATGCCGATTTTTTTTGCGTAGGTGCTGGTGGCAACCGCGTGATTGGAACCCGCGGCCCCGAGTGTAACAATGTGGTTAGCGCCTTTGAGCTGCGCTTCGGCGAGTAGAAATTCCAGTTTACGCACTTTGTTGCCAGCGTAGCTTGTCGCGCAAACGCCGTCGTGTTTGACGTAGACGCTATTTGATCCAGCGGGCAGCATTGCGCTTTCCGGCAGCGCAAACACCGGTGACGGCAATTCGGCAAACGAAAGGCGGGGGAAGAGTCGTAATAGTTCAGATATGGAATTTTGCATGGTAGTCATTGTGTCCTGACGCTCGCGGTACTCGCTTGCTTGATAAACATTGCAAACGGGTTATTTGGACAATTTGTGCGCGACGCGAAGTTATGTCAACAAGCAGTTCGGCACTCACCACCACACATGTGCAGTTCAAGGTAACAGTATAGTGATTGGCGGCCATGTGGATCAGTCACTTAGCCGGTAATGATCCTGCAGGTTCGGCATTTCCTGTTGTGCGGTTCGCTTTGTTTGAAAGAACGTTGGCTCTCGCTGTTTTTTTCCATATTTGCCGTGCTAGTGTAGGTGAAAATCTGATTGGCTTGGGGCGCCAGATTGAGCGTGCGCAAAGCAGCTCATAAGAATAGTGTCGGAGGGTACCGGCAGCCTTAGGGGGTAACTCGTTCCAGCCAAGATGGACGGCGTTCTGCGCTGTCTGTACTTCAATAGCGAGGACGGTTCGATGAAAACTTTCATTTTATTTCTAATGGCGTGCGTCTTGAGTACGCTGGCAACGGTTGGCGCGCAGGCGGCTACCAGTTCAGCCGACGGTATCTGGTCTTCGGCCAGTGAGCCACAAATTGCGACTCAGGGCGAACGTTTGATTAGGCCTAACGCCTACCAGACCGTTCAATTCGACGCTGCTCGGTTTAGCGCGCTTCTTGGCGACAACGGACAAATTTCGCTGCCCATGAGCGACGGCAGTTTCGTTGAATTTGATATGCAATACGCGCATGTCATGTCAAAAGAACTGGCGGCCAAGTTTCCTCAAATTCGTACGTGGGCGGGAACCGCCACCGATAAAAGCGGTGCGTGGGCGCGCATTGACCTCACGCCTGCAGGTTTCCACGGCATGATTCGCACCAGTCGTGGACTGACGTTTATCGATCCCTACCAGATAGACAACGGCAAAGCGGTTGGTAATCACTACCAGGTGTACGCCAAGCAAGACTTGTCGCGCGCCAAAGAGCAGGTGTTTTCCTGCGGCGTGCACACCGCTAAAGACGTTGAAGAGCACGCTGCACACAGTCAGGTGCGCATTCCGGTTGGAAGCCAGTTACGTACCTACCGACTGGTCGTTGCGGCTACCGGTGAGTACACAGCGTTTCACGGCGGTACCGTAGCCGCTGGCCAGGCTGCGATTGTTACAGCGATCAATCGGATTACAGGAATCTACGAAGCTGAGTTGGCTATTCGCATGGAGCTCGTTCCCAACAACGACTTGGTTGTATTTACCAATTCTGTGACGGATGGCTATACCAACAACAACGGATTTACGATGTTAGGCCAGAACCAGGCGAAGCTCGATTCTGTTATTGGTTCTGGCAACTACGATATTGGCCATGTGTTCAGCACAGGCGGCGGTGGCGTCGCGGGTCTTGGCGTTGTGTGTCGGACCAACAACAAAGGCCGTGGTGTTACCGGGTTGGCCAATCCCATTGGTGATCCGTTCTACGTGGACTTCGTGGCCCACGAAATTGGCCACCAGTTTGGTGCTCCGCATTCGTTCAACGGAACAGCGTCTAATTGTGCGCCGCCCAATCGAAGCGGAGGGACGGCGTATGAACCTGGTAGCGGTAGTACCATCATGGCGTACGCGGGCATTTGCGGTGCGCACAACATCGCCAACAGCAGCGACGCGTACTTTCATACGATTTCATTTGACAACATAACCAATTACACAACCTCTGGTTCAGGTTCCACCTGTGACGTGGTCACAGCTACCGGAAATTCCGCGCCTGTTGTAGAAGCAGGTCAGGCTAAAGCCGTGCCAGCCAACACGGCTATTCGCCTGACAGGTAGCGCGGTCGATCCAGACGGCGATCCTCTTGTCTACCGCTGGGAGCAATTCGATTTGGGGCCGGGTGGCGCGCCAAACGCACCGGTCGGCGATGCACCGCTTTTTCGGTCGTTAAACGCAACCGATAGCAGCACGCGTTTGCTGCCACGTCTGGTCAATATTCTGGGTGACTTTCAAAGTATTGGCGAAGTGGTTCCATCGTATTCGCGCAGTCTGACCTTTCGCCTGACCGCACTCGACAATCGACTCGGAGGCGGTGGTGTGGACTATGACCTGGTTGCACATTCTGTCATTGATACCGGTGCAGCGTTTGCCGTGACGTCACAAAACTCGTTTGTGCAATGGCCTGGCGGTTCGCAGCAGACTGTTACGTGGGACGTGGCTGGTACAGAAGCCTTTCCCATTTCCTGTAATTCGGTTGATATTTCCGTGTCTGACGACGGCGGACAAACGTTCGAGTTCCTGGTCGCCGACGGCACAGCAAATGACGGGAGCGAGGTGATAACCGTTCCTGAAAGTCCATCAAACAGTGGGCGTGTCAAAGTAGAGTGCGCTACCAGCATATTCTTCGACATCAACAATACCAACATCGCTCTACAGGCAGCCCCTGACGAAGACTTTATGCTGTCCTCCGCGAACAACATTCTTGAGGCGTGTGCTCCAGACGATGCCCTGCTTGACGTAGATATATCGTCAATCGGCGGATTTACAGGAGCGGTTAGTCTGTCCGTCACCGGAGTACCAGCTGGTGCGTCCTCGTCGTTCTCGCCTAACCCTGCCAACGGAGGAGGCTCTTCGATCCTCACCGTCGGCAATACCGGCGCGGCTACCGGTGGCAGTTACGCACTGGATATTGAAGGAACAAGCACGCCCGGAACGCAAAATCTGGCCGTGACCTTACAGCTGGCCGAGGCCATAAGCACTACTCCAATTATTGATTCGCCTGCCGACGGTGCAATAGCTGTCGTACAGCAACCGACTTTGAGCTGGCAGCCTTCGGCAAATGCGATCGAATATCTGGTTGAGCTTGCGGACGATGCGGGTTTTGGCAACATTGTCGAAAGTGCGACCGTGGCGGCAACAAGCTACTCGGTAGCTACTACT
>QIGP01000333.1 GCA_003228965.1 Gammaproteobacteria bacterium | reverse complement strand
GAAGGCGACACTTAAACCACCTAAACTACCGTCGGCGCGGTACAACTGCAGGAGGCCGTCGTCTCGTGCGACAACCACGTCACCGGCCGTAACAGCTGCGGCGACCGGCTGAGCGACGACACCCACCAGCAACGCCGACAAAACGGCCAAACAAGCGTTCATTCGCGACATCAAAAGCCCTCCTTCACTGGATGATATTAAAACCGCTGTCTTTTCTCTTTTGGTCGTATCCGCTCGAAACTACTCATCTCATTGACGCACAGGCGCCTGCCCTAGGGTTTCGCCTTCGATCAATTGAACAGGCATCACAATTCTTTCCGTGTCGTCCAAGGCGCGGTCGCCTGAAGCCATTTCCTCAAGCACTCGGACCGCCTCACGGCCCAGCTCTTCGTCATCAAAAGCCGCAATCGCAATTCGCTGGGCTAGCGCACCCGTGCGATGTACGTCTCCAAACCCCACGAGAGATATGTCCCTCGGGACATGCAGCCCCATCTCCTGAAGTCGAAGGTAAATCAATTCGGCAAGTCCAAAGGAAACACACCAGATGGCCGTCGGTGGTTTTTTCGCGCTGAGCATCCGCTCAAGCGACTGAATGATCTGCTTTTCTTGCCCAGGCAAATCAATATCTAGCGACTCGCCCGAATAAACAAACTCGTCAGGCAAGACTCCATTTTCGGCAGACAGAGCCTCGCGCATCCCACGCTGAAACGCCTCGACCGAACCGATTGTTGGGACACTAGAAAATAAAGCTGTGCGGCGGTGCCCTCGTTCCGCAAACGCCTTGCCCACAAGCCGTCCCATTTGTTCATGAGGGAGAACAATTACCGGCGCTGAAAATCCATCGACTCCTCGCTGACAAAACACCACGGGAATTCCGCGGTCGCGGAGAGGAGCGACTTGGTAGTAAGGTGTTTCTGGAGATGCAACCGGATAGATGGCCACTCCAGTCACGTCCTTCTGAAGCAACTGTAAAATCAAGTCGCCTTGAAGAAGAACGTTGTTTTCGCTGTTGCAAACGATCATGTGATGCTTCGTTTTCTTGCATCCCAACTCAAAGCCACGCCACATTGACGCATCCACACCTCGGGAATTAACAGCCAGCAAAACGTAAACCCCCATGTCCTTCCTTGGCTGAAGATGCCCAGCTTCGTTGACAAAGGTTCCTCTCCCTTGTTCCCGACGGATCAATCCGTCTTGCTCTAATTCGGCCAACGCTTGGCGCACCGTACCCAAGGCAAGCTGTAGAGTCCCAGCCATTTCTCTCTCGGTTGGTAATGCCTCACCAGGTTGAATACGCCCTTGGGTGACCTCATCAATCAAGAAGTCTTTCAGGCGTGCGTACTTTGGCTGTCTCGAAGCAACTGCTCCGTCACCATCTACAAATCGTTCTAAGCTGATTGCCATATTACGAAGCCTTTTGCTGTCCAAGGGCTATTGAATCTCAAACGGGTCGACCCGATAAAAAAATGGAATCGGGTAGGCCGCTTAGTCAGAAAACAAAAAAAGCGATGCGTCTAAACTCGCGAAATGCATATATAACAATAACGGAAAATGCGTCATTATTGAATTGTATCAATCATGGTGGATGCACGCAAGGATTTTGAAGGGCTTTGTACGGAGTAAGCGTATAAAGCTATAAATTACGACTATTCAATGTCCTTGCGTAGCGACTAGAACCCAATAAATGATATAGATCAATTTGTTTTGGCGAGCGATTAAAATACCTAGCCGGGAGTCCGCGTAAGAGGCTCTTCAGGTGAGGCCTGCCACCGACGCCTGTTTCACTGACAGGGCCCAAGTATTTCCCGCAGTTGCTCTACCTTTTTCACGCCAACCACCACGGATGTAACGGCAAGCTGATGGAGTAACCAATCGACTGCATAGCGGACCTGCGGCATGCCCGCCTGACGGGCTTCAGCTTCAAACGCATCCAACCGATCGTAGAGCGTTTTATCGGGCGTGTTGAGCCAAGTTGATTCAGCAGCGCGAGAGTCGGCGGGAGGCTGTTGATGTCGGCGATACTTTCCCGTGAGCAGTCCACCTTGGAGCGGCTGATAGGGGGTAACGGACAGTTCCAATTCTTGAGAAACTGGGAAACTGTCTTGCTCTTCATCCCGTTTGAGCCAGCTATACGCCGGTTGGTTGATCACTGGACGAGGAAGCCCATTCGTGTCGCAGAGACGAACAATCTCTCGAATCTGCTCGCCAGAGAAATTTGAAACACCCCAGTAGCGCACTTTGCCTACTTCAATCAACTCGGCCATCGTGGCAACCGACTCGTCCAACGGCGTCTCTGGATCTGGCCGGTGGAATTCGTAGATATCAACGCAATCGGTCTGCAGTCGAGTGAGACTAACGTCGATCTGATGCAATATGTGCGCGCGCGAGAGTCCGCTTCCTGCATAGTCGCCGCCGATGGAACTGCCGACTTTTGTCGTGATGATCGCCTGGCTGCGTCGATCTTTGAGAGCTTCGCCTAGGATCGACTCGGCGACTCCTCCGGGAGAACCTTGGAAGCGATCATAACCTTCGTACATGTCCGCGGTATCGATGAAGTTTATGTCATGGTCGAGCGCCCAGTGAACAATCTCGATGGCATCTTTTCGTTCGACGGGGCTGCCAAAGGTCATCGTGCCTAGGCAAATAGGAGAGACTTCGATTTCTGTGTGCAGAATGGATCGCAGGTCCATGTTAGTTGGAATTCCCCTCGCGAAGTTCGTCGATCGCCTTGCAGGTTCTTCTCGCCATATCGTCAATCAGTTCATCACTCATGTCAGACCACCAAGGGAAACTAATCATGTTGTCATAAAAACGATCTGTCTCGGGAACATTGGCATCACCGAAGCCAAATTTTTGGAATAGTTCTGATCGGTTCAACGGCCAATACTGCACAATGGCATGAAGTTGGTATTTATCTTGCAACAAGATGAATAAATCATCGCGATGATGGCCGGACGACTGGCCATCGTAGCGGGCGGCCATGAGATGGTAGACGTGATGACAGTCGTTGGGGACATGTTGGAAGCAAAGTTCTGGATAGTCGGACAGCGCTTCCATGAAGCGAATGGCCTGCCGACGACGTCCGTCGTTAATCTTATCGAGTCGTTTGAGCATCATTCTTCCCACGGCAGCGTTCGGTTCGCCCATGCAGTAGTTGACCGGCCAGCGGCCAGGGATTGGTTCAACGATATCATTCCCCGCTGGTATCCAGCTTTTTTCACGCTTGCCTTTCCAGGGCCAAATACCCATCCAGCGCAAACGGCGGGCCTGCTCGCCGTGTTGTTTATCGCGAACCGTCAGCATTCCTCCCTCACCAAGTGTTTGCATGTTCTTATGCGTTTGAAAGCTGAAACATCCGAAATGGCCAATCGACCCGACGCGTCGCCCCTTGTAGATCGCCCCCGGCGCCTGAGCACAGTCTTCAATCACAAAAAAACCGTGCTGGTCGGCGAGCGCAATGATCGAATCCATATCGGCCGGCAAACCATAAAGGTGGACCACAACAACCACCTTGGTGCGTTTGGTGATAAGCGGCCTGATTGTGTCGGCATTTATCACACGTGTGCCAGGATCGATATCAGCCCAACGAATATTCGCACTGGTTCGCGCAAACGGAACCGCCGTCGCGATGAAAGTATGCGCAGGCATGATCACTTCATCGTCAGGGCCAAGCCCGGTCAGGGTAGCAGATAGTTCCAGTGCCGAAGTGCAGCTACTTACGGCAACCGAGTCGCTGCATCCTACGAACTGGGTAAAGTCTGTTTCAAAAGCATCGTTTTCCGTGCAGCCTCCGGCCCCCACGGAAAGGCTGTTTGACTCACGCAAAACGCGAAGCAATTCTTGCTCTTCATCGGAACTAAGTCGGGTTTGAACTCCTGGCATTCGAATGGTTCGAGCTATTTCTGTCGCTACATAGGCCATGGGTTTTCCTTTCGTGTGTTTTAAGAATGTCTTTTCGACGTAGTTTGCTGGAGACCAATCGATTGCTAATAGGCGATATGCAACATGTCGCTGCCACGTCGATCGACGCGAATTTATCTACGTATGCTCTTGACTTTAGTTTTGGTCTGGTTGCCTTGCAGATCATAGTGCATGGGACCAATCGAACCCTCAGGTATTTCGGTACCGGGGACTGAGCAACTATCGCGGTCCTTCTCTTGAATCGGTGAGGCGACAACAATCACGTTTGGCCAGATGTGGTGCTTGGGGTCCAACAGACGAGAGGGCGAAAAATACTTTGGAGGGTAATCATCTTCCTCATGGTGGATATTCAAAATGCGATTGCAGACGCAACGCGCGGCGTTGAACGCAATGCCACTCCCTGACCCGCACATACCTGCAATGACATACTTCCCCGTATCGTCCAAGGCACCGATAATAGGATATTCATCGGGCGTATAGCCGACCGTGCCTGACCATTCATTGGTTAGCTTGAAACGGTAGGAACCATAGACTCGCTTATATTCACTCAGGCTGAACTTGGTCAAAAATCGAGACGGTTTATTGCAGCCAATCAGACGATCCGGTACATGCGTGGAATCAGAACCGGCAAGCAAGACATCGCCACGCCGAGCGCCGAAAAAAAATCTCCCGGTGATACTGTTGTTCGATGGCATGGCCGAGGGCGCGCCAAGACCTGAAGACAGTTGCTCCTGATGCGGTTGGATCACATCATGAAATCGTTGATCTAGAATCGGCAGATAAGACTCAACTCCAAATATAATATGCTTGGCGCGAATCGTTCCGCGATTGGTGCGAATCAAGTGACAACCGGACTCATGGTCAATTTGTTGAACCTTCGTGTGGCTGAAGAACTGCACATTGGATCGATGCAATGCACAGGTCAACAGGGCCCAAACCCACTTGGCGGGATGCCAGGTGCCTGCTTTTGGGGAGAATCCTGCGGGATGATCGACCCGCATGCCAGACTCCTCGAACACACGTTGAGGTGAAATGCTGGTCCAGTCGGCGTGCGCCCGCTGCTTCCCCGCGGCGACAGATTCTTCCAAGTCTTCCTGCTGATCCGCCAGACGTTCCTGCACCCAGCCGTTACGCTGGTAGTCAACATCGAAACCTTCTTTTCGAACCGTTCGCTCGATCAGATCCGCGTTTCGCTCGGCGGCTGTACAATAGACATCCGCAAATTGTTCGGCCAAGCAACGTCGCTTTGTTTTGGTCAAATCCTGACGAGATCGCTCAAGATGTTTACCT
>QIGP01000101.1 GCA_003228965.1 Gammaproteobacteria bacterium | reverse complement strand
TAGCCGTAGCTATGGCTCAAGGGGGATCGGCGCAAATGGCCGCGCCACAGTGAGCGAAAAACCGTCAAGCGGTATGCACCGCAGTCTGTCAATTTACCCACGTTCTTTTCAACCTCGTATGTCCTTCCTAAGTACGCTGCGCCAGCGCACTCATGAATAATGCAGGCTAGACAAACCCGACGCCAAACGTTGCGCCAATGACCAGAGCAACGAGACCAAGCGCGATAGCATACCAGCAACGCCTGCGCTCTAGTGGTGCACCTCGGGCCATACCCATGCCGATGCCCCCCACAATAATGGAAATGACACCCAGAATGAGTAGCCAGGTTGTTACGAACAAGAAAGCAAAACCACCGCCTGGCGTACTTGCACCAGCCGTGACTAACTGAAAGGCGAGGACGCCTGCCAGTAGCAACCCGAATAAAACGAATAGCGATACGACAATCGCCACGTAGGAAACCAGTCGTGCAGATGTGGATGCTTGTGACGCTTGTGTCATCGGTCCCTCAAATCTTGACTCGACCCGGGCAGTGCCCAGGCGAAAGACCAAGGTTACCGCAATCTAACGTTTACGCATAAGATAATGAGCGTCGTACAGTTTTTGGCCACCCTTGGTGGCGAAAAATTCACCACAAGCCATAAAAAACATACGCCAACGCTGGAACCAGATCGCGGCCGGCTCTATGCCGCAGGTTACTTCGAAAATAGGCAGGGTGTCTGAACGCGCAGCATCCTGGCGTTCAAGCCACGCATAAGACGTACGTGAATAGTGCAGCTACGAGACGTCCCAGCTCCTAAATTTATTGCTTAAAGGTTAATAGCGACGCTACTATGGCCGGAACAAGTGACAGTTGTGTTAAGGACACGTCCAAAGTCTAAGAATCTGGAGGTGCCCTTAAGCCCTACCCCTATTTACTCGAGATACCTTCCAATGATAACAATCACCTCATTGCACCGATACCCTGTGAAGGGACTACGCGGTATAGACGTTACTACTGCCAAAGTCATGGCCCGCGGTTTTGAATACGATAGAGAGTGGATGGTAGTTGATGCGAACAACAAGTTTGTCACACAGCGCACAGCAAGCACTATGGCCACTATTGAAACATCTGTTAGTGATACGCACTTAACACTTAAGCACGCTTCTGTGGAACCACTGCATATTCCGCTTGAGCCAATTGACGGTACAGCTGAAGACGTTGTGGTGTGGAAGGACACTTGCACTGCGGTAAATCAGGGCAACAACTGTTCCGAGTGGCTTTCAAAGGTGTTGCAGGCGGACAAAACCGGCCCCGTTCGGCTGATGCGTTTTGCTCCTGACGGAAGTCGCCAGGTTGAGCCTAATCACCTTAACGGCGAGACTGCTGAAGTTGGCTTTGCCGACGGCTATCCGTATCTGCTTGCTAATAAAAGCTCGCTCGAAGCGCTTAATGAAAAGCTGGCCGAACCTGTTCCGATGAATCGATTTCGACCCAATATTGTAGTTAACGGGTTACCGTCGCTTGACGAGCATAAGCTCGTGGCAATGAACGTTAAAGAACAGGGCGTTAGTTTCTTGTTACCTAAGCCTTGTCAGCGCTGCAAAGTCACAACCGTCAACCAGCTGACTGGAGAAGTTGCCAAATCACGTGAGCCGCTGATAACTCTGGTTCGCGGTAATACGCTGGCCGGGTTAGTAGGTGGTTACTTCGGACAAAACGGCGTGGCTACAGAAGGCTTGGGAGAGAGTTTGAGCGTTGGAGATGTTTTGGATGTTAGTTACGCTTGATTTGTTTTCTGTGGGAGCACCCCAGGATTTGGGTCTCTGATACCTAACCAAGCCACCAAAACAACGTACCCATGGTCGCCGCTAGCACCTGAAGCGGCGTAATTGACCAGAACGGCAGCGTGTCCGCCGACATTAGCGTGGCCGCGATGAGCAGTACGGGAAACGGCACAAACAAAAACAGCCTTTTTAGAATCGAAAGCACAACTGTGCGAGCCGATCCATCACTCGACTTTCCCTGAGCCGAGCCGCCCAATAGAGCCACAATAAATGGCGCATTAAAGAGCCAACCCGAGAAACGTACCAAACTGGTCGTAAAGTGCGCCGTAGGCAACCACCGTATCGTTGCTTAACGCGTTCATAAGTGGCAAACCCAAATAGGCTGTGTTCGTCAACGGCACCACCAACAACAACGCACCCAACGTGCTCGCAGGCCAATTATTTATCTTGGCTAACACGCAAATAATTAACGCAGTACCTAAAATGACGAGCCAGGCTGAGGCCACGGGAACAAGCGCGTTTGCGTCAATAACCAACGACGGCACTTTAAGTAGAATCATGGCAGGAAGGGCCACGTTGATAATAAACACGTTTATACGTTCAGGAGCTGTATGCGACAGCGAGAAAAAACGCGCAACCAGTAGCCCGGCAACGAAACCCGCTGCCATTAAAGCAAAAGTCATCGAGCGCTAACCCAGCGCCTTTAGGGCACCTCTAAATATCCAGAGGTTTGCAGCTTGAGATGCAAATTCATGGGTATTTAGAGATGTCCGTTAACCGTGCCTGAATAAGGTCCAGCCGAAGGTCGGCAGTTGCTCCTGGCGAGGTGCGTTTGTCCAGACTGTCTTTCGGTGAAAACTCACCAATCTCATCAAGACCTTCTTTTACCAAACGATAGGCCTGTCGAAACGGAATGCTCTTGGCAGCAAGTTCAACCGCCATGTCCGTGGCGAACATCCCAGGGTCGAATGCCCTGGACAGTTTTTGCTCGTCAAACACCAGCTCTTCGAGCAAGGCCGGAATTAAGCGAAGCGCCTCAAGCGCGTGTTCGGTAGCCCGAAGCAGCGGGCCTTTGGTGTTTTGCAAATCGCGATGGTAACCACTTGGAAGAGACAAGCTCGCGGTCAGCTCGGTCATGGCACCTTGCACCACTGCATACGCTGCGCGCAGTAGCTCAACCACGTCGGGGTTACGCTTGTTAGGCATAATCGAAGAGCCGGTCGTATAGGTGCCTGGTAGAGATACAAAGTTAAACTCTGCCGTAGTAAACAGGCTTAGATCCCACGCCAGGCGGCGCACGTCGAGCAATGCCTGCGACATGGCCCCAAGTACCTGCAACTCAAACTTACCACGGCTGTTTTGAGCGTAAATGGGATTAACCTGCATACGATTAAAACCAAGCTCTTTAGTCGTAAGTTCTCTGTCGAGCGGCAAATTTACACCGTAGCCTGCAGCGGTACCCAGCGGATTACTGCCCACCCACTCGCTTGTCTGTTGTGCAAGCCAGGCGTTGTCGACAAACGCCTCGGCAAAACCTGCAAACCACATCCCTACTGACGAAACCACAGCGCGCTGCATGTGTGTATACCCAGGCATAGGCTGCGACTTGGTTTCTTCGGCCCGCGTCAGGCACGCATTGGCAATACTAATGCACACCGATTTAAGCGTGGCCATGCGATCAAGCATGTAGAGTCTCGTTGCCACCAGCACCTGGTCGTTGCGACTGCGCCCGGTGTGGACTTTGCCGCCCAACTCTCCAACACGCTCAGTCACCCAGTACTCAATGGCGGAGTGCCCGTCCTCAAATTCGTTGGAAAGGTCAAGCTCACCGCGAACGAACTCTTCACCAACAGCGGTCAGCGTGGCGCAAAGCGTGTCGCACTCATCAGCGTTTAAAACACCAATGCTGCCAAGGCCTTTAACGTGTGCAATGGTTGCTTGAACGTCAAACACAAATAACTGCTGGTCGAGCGTGGCGTCGGCACCTGCCAAAAACTGCATAATGCGTTCATCAAGGCTAGTGTCGCTACTCTGCCAAAGTGGTTTAGCCAAGACGGATTCCTTCATGTTCGTTGAGTCCACACGCGAGATTCAAGTTTTGCAGCGCCTGAGTTGCGGCACCCTTGAGTAAGTTGTCGAGCGTGCAATGCACAACGCAGCGCAGGCCGTCGTCGCTCACGGCAAAACCCCCAAGCGTAGCGCCTGAGTTGCCCACCGCTGTATTGACCATCGGCACGTCCTCGGTCATTTCAATCAGGGCTTCACCTGAGTATGCGTCGGTATATCGGGTTTGCAGCTCGTCAAGAGTCAGTGGGCTGGTTAACCGAGCGTTCACGGTCATTAAAATGCCGCGAAAAAACGACGTGACGTGAGGCGTGAAATGAATGGGTTTACTGAGCTGCCGTGACACTTCCCGCTCGTGAATATGGCCTATCGTTTTGTAAGGAATCACGTTCTTATCAAGCGTCGAAGAGTTGTTGTAGCGAGTTTTTTTAGTGCCAGCTCCGCTGTACCCGGAAAGACCAAAGCACGCCGGTGCCCCGTCGAGCGCGTCTTTTATCGGGTGCAACGCTAGCTGCATGGCCGTAGCGTAACAACCAGGATTACTTATGCGTCGTTGGCCGGCTGCGCTAGCGCGCGTGAGTTCAGGTAGCCCGTAGTACCACGTGTCGTCAAAGCGGTAGTCGGCGCTAAGGTCGATGACCACAGTAGAGTCTGGCAGTACCGCCTCGTAGTCGGCTGCCAGTCCATTCGGAAGCGCCAGCACCACTATGTCGGCGTCACGCTCGGCAATGTCCTCGTGCGTCAGACGCTCAAACTGCAGTGAACTCGAGCTACCAGGAACTGCACGACGCAACAACTGACCAGCAAGTGCTCTGGAGCTTGCATAGCCAAGTTCGAATTCGCTGTGGCCCTGCAAAGCGCGAATGAGTTCTGCGCCTACGAAACCGCGTGCCCCAATTATTCCTACTTGTTTCATTCAATAGCCTCGCCTAGCGTTGCCGCCGCACTTTCGGCTGCTTCAACGCACCGTTGTACCCGGTTCATGTCGTCAATGCCATACCAGAACACGTTCCAGTTGCCAGTTTTTATGGCGCCGTCGGCCTGACGGAAATAAAACGAATTAATCGGGTTGTTGGGCCTGGCGCGCCAGAACAGTTTGGGGTGGGCCGTGCGTACGGCGTCCCACACCGCTTTACCCAACCCCTCGCCCTGAGCTTTGTCCGTAACCGCAAATTTGTCGAGCCACGACAAACCGTCGTTTTCTGTAATAACGGCAGCAGCACGGTAGTTTTGGCTAACGTAGGCGGCAAGAAGTGGTTTGTGCTCGGCGTAGTTGTCGATGAGTTTACGTCCGAAGCTCGATTCAATGAGTTCGCGGAGCTTGTGCATGTCCACCGCGCCCCACGAGTTGTAGCTGAGTATCGACTCACCCACCCTAATTAGCGTGCCAGACCCTTTGTGGG
>QIGP01000060.1 GCA_003228965.1 Gammaproteobacteria bacterium | reverse complement strand
ATAAATTCAAGCTCGGCCAAACAACGCAGCGCTCTAAAAAAAGACGGGGTTTGTAGTGCAGGATACTTGCCCCCAAAGACCAACTGCATGGTTTGCACGATAAACTCAAGCTCGCGAATGCCCCCGGGACCGCGCTTTATGTTGTCCTGAAGTTCGCGCTGTTTAATTTCCGTATCGATGAGCGCCTTCATTGAGCGTAGCTCTTCAAACACGCCGTAGTCGAGGTATTTGCGATACACAAACGGTTTCAACAAACCCGTCAGCTCATTTTTCTGCAAACTTGAACCAGACAGCGGCCGCTGCTTTATGTACGCATAACGCTCCCACTCACGGCCGTGCACGGCAAGGTAGTGTTCGAGCGCTGAACTGTTAACGCAGGGTTGTCCGCTTGCACCAAAAGGGCGCAAACGCATATCGACACGGTAGCAAAACCCGTCAGGCGTCAAACTCGCCAGGAGGCTGGAAAACAGCTTTGCCTGCCGCGCAAAAAACTCTGCGTTGGAAATGCTGCGCTTACCCTGCCCGCCTTGAGTATCTCCCACTTCAGAGTGACTGAGAATCACGTCGACGTCGGAAGACATGTTCAGCTCACTACCACCAAGTTTGCCCATAGCCAACACACACAATTGATCGGGAACTTCTTCGCCGCCTGGCTCTCCCACCGCCTGGGCGACCTGCTTGTGGCTGACCTTAACCGCCTGCCCAACCAGGTCATCGGCGAGCGCAGACAGTTCCAACAGAGACGATTCAACCGGGCCTAAATGACCGTTTGCACGCCACAAAATACGCAACATGTGCTGGTGTCGCTTATTTCGAAGCCTCGCCATACACTCGTCGTAGTCGCTGGCATTATCCAAATCAGGCGTGGATACATCGAGGTTTTCTAACCCAAGCGCAGGTGCCGCCGTGTCGAGTAGCGCATCTACAATTTGTGGTCGTCGCAGCACGGTTAGTGCAAAATAGTCACTTGTGGCCAGTGTTTTGAGAAACGATGAACCAAATTGCGCCTGGACGATCAAACGCATCTGATCGGGGCTTTCGCGCTGACAATCCTCAAGGTAAATGAGGGCCTGCGCATGGACTACTGGCGGCAACGCTAAATCATCCAGCATGCGCTCAAGATCGGACAAGATACGTCTCCAAATTGATTGACTCACATAACATAACGAAAATGCTTAGTTTCGCGCTATACTGGTGGCGCTACAACTGGAGCGTGCATGACCAACCCCAATCAAGAAGACGCACAGCTGACCAATCTGAGCGACGACTACATTCGTGATCTGGAACCCGAAAACCAGCGATACGATATCACGCTGGCTCAGGATTTCGTCATTAGCGTACTACCTAACGGCATTAAGACGTGGGCCTTCATCTACGATTTTCAGGGCCGTCATCGTCGCAAAACGCTAGGCGTGTTTCCTGAAATGAACTTTGAAGATGCGAAAGTTTCGTTGGAAAAAGCGCGTGCCTCAATGTTGCGAATGGACGAGCCCACGATAGCACCCAACGAGTTTGGTCAGTTACCTGCCGTATTGGGTGGCGGTAGATACGTCCCCAAACGCAAAAAGAAACCGATCAACTTATCGTTTTGGTTGAAGCTGTTTGCTGTGTTGCTGGCAGCGGCAGCAATCGCCTTCGTGGTAATCAAACGCCCTGAGTGGCTCCCCTTTCAATCGAATGAGAACGAGTCCGACGACGAGCCAGTCTCTACTTCGTTACCGTTCGCGGTGAACAAACCAGCCGAACAGAGTACTCAGACTCCGCAAACAACGACCCCGGAATCTGCGCCCGGTACGGCTTCAGCTTCTTCGGAACCATCTTCGGAGCCTGCGCGCAGCATAAGCCCTGTGGTCACGCCGCCTGTCGCACAGCCTACAACGACGCCGGTCACAACACGTCCGGGTACAAGTACAACGACGCCCGTCGCCGAACCTCGAACTAACACCGCTCAAACAGTCAACGTGTCACCGCCACCACCACCTCGCACTGAGACGAAACCTGTTACCACACTTACTACAACCTCAACCGCCACTGCCTTTGGCGGTCGGGTGGCCCGCTCTCGTTTAACAAGTCGCGTACAGGATCTTGAGCCGGTAGATACCATAGGCCCCGAAATCTCCTACAAAAATAGCGGATTCACGCGAGTCTTCTATTTCACGGAGTTACGCGAATTTGGTGACGGCAATGTGGTCCACCGCTGGTCTTTGAACGGCGAAATTCAGGAAGAGGTCTCACTTAAAGTTAAGCGAAGCTGGCGCTGGAGAACTTACTCCAACAAAGACATCACGCCTGGACTCAACGGCGAGTGGAAAATCGAAACCATTGATGCCACCGGTAAGATACTGGATACCGAAACGTTCACCTACGACTACCAGTAGGTCTTCACTTATTATTACGCATAAAAAAACCCGCCTCGAAAGGCGGGTTTTATTACTTCTTTGCTTAAACAAGCCGCAAACGGCAGGTTTACATCATGCCGCCCATGCCGCCCATGTCGGGCATACCACCGCCGCCCGGCATAGCCGATGCGTCGCTTGGCAAGTCAGCAATCATGCACTCGGTAGTCAGCAACAAACCTGATACGGAAGCGGCGTTTTGCAAAGCAGAACGCGTTACTTTCGTTGGGTCAAGAATACCCATTTTAATCATGTCGCCGTATACACCAGTTGCTGCGTTGTAACCATAGTTACCTTTACCTTCTGCAACTTTGTTCAACACAACAGAAGCGTCGTCACCTGCGTTTGAAACGATTAGACGAAGAGGCTCTTCGATCGCACGCCGTAAAATGCTGATACCAACATCCTGATCGGCGTTGTCACCTTCGAGCTTGTCGATACCTCTAACGGCACGCAGCAGAGCTACACCACCACCAGGTACAACACCTTCTTCAACGGCCGCACGAGTAGCATGCAGCGCGTCTTCAACGCGTGCTTTCTTCTCTTTCATTTCAACTTCTGTAGCAGCGCCGACTTTAATCACGGCTACACCACCAGCGAGTTTGGCAACACGCTCTTGAAGTTTTTCACGATCGTAATCTGAAGTAGCTTCTTCAATTTGCGTGCGAATTTGCAGAACGCGCGCCTTGATGTCTTTGGGCTTACCGCTGCCATCAATCACAGTCGTGTTTTCTTTAGTGATTTGAACTTTCTTGGCACTACCCAGATCTTCAAGAGTAGCTTTTTCAAGACTCAAACCAACTTCTTCTGAAATCACCTGACCACCGGTCAAAATAGCAATATCCTGAAGCATGGCTTTACGACGGTCGCCGAAACCTGGAGCTTTTACAGCAGATACTTTGACGATGCCGCGAATGGTGTTAACGACCAATGTGGCCAGCGCTTCGCCTTCAACGTCTTCAGCAATAATAAGCAAAGGGCGACCGGCTTTAGCCACGCCTTCGAGAAGAGGCAGCAAATCACGGATGTTAGAGATTTTCTTGTCAAACAGCAGAATGTACGGTGATTCCAACTCGCAGGTTTGGCTAGCCTGATTGTTAATGAAGTACGGTGACAGGTAGCCACGGTCGAACTGCATGCCTTCTACTACTTCGAGCTCGTTCTCAAGCGTTGTACCTTCTTCAACAGTGATCACGCCTTCTTTGCCTACTTTTTTCATAGCCGCGGCAATGTTTTCGCCGATTTCTAAGTCAGAGTTTGCAGAGATGGTACCGACCTGAGCAATAGCTGTGTGGTCAGTACAAGGTTTTGAGATCTTTTGCAGTTTCGTAACAACACCTGCAGAGGCTTTGTCGATACCGCGTTTCAGATCCATTGGGTTCATGCCCGCAGCAACTGCTTTAAGACCTTCACGCAGAATGGCCTGAGCCAGAACGGTAGCTGTGGTAGTACCGTCACCTGCGATGTCAGACGTTTGCGAGGCCACTTCTTTGACCATTTGAGCGCCCATGTTTTCCATCTTGTCTTCAAGCTCGATTTCTTTGGCGACAGAAACACCGTCTTTAGTAACGGTTGGAGCACCGAAGCTCTTGTCGAGCACAACGTTGCGACCTTTAGGGCCGAGCGTCACTTTTACCGCGTTGGCAAGAACGTTGACGCCAGCGAACATGCGCTGACGAGCGTCATCACCAAATTTTACTTCTTTAGCAGCCATGATTGGTTCCTTTTAACTACTTAAAATGAATTCATTGATATAGAAGTTAAGTTAGATTTAACTGAATACAGCCATGATGTCGTCTTCACGCATCACGAGATATTCGTCGCCATCAACTTTGACTTCGGTGCCGCTGTATTTGCCAAAAAGGATTGTGTCGCCTTTTTTAACATCGAGAGCACGGACTTCACCTGAATCGAGCACTTTGCCATTGCCCACAGCGACAATCTTGCCGCGGCTGGGTTTTTCGGCGGCTGAATCGGGAATTACGATCCCGCCAGGTGAGGTCGTCTCTTCTTCCATTCGCTTTACAATCACGCGGTCGTGAAGTGGACGAAGTTTCATCGTTGCAAACTCCTTGATTTAAATAAGAAAAAATAAAAGTACGTTCGAAATATGCAGACTAAGAAGCTGCCCGAATTAGCACTCTCGGTACGAGAGTGCTAATTCTATGCATGGCCCGCATTAAGTCAAGCACCAATCATTCAGATGGCCGCAATATCTCGCGACCTGACTGGGTCACCTGTATCATGCGCTCCTGCTTTGGCTCGAACGGGGCCTATCTGAGGGTGAATCTGTGAACTTCAAGGTTTGCGACCGTTCATACTTACGACATACTTAAATAAGTTGAATATTCCGGGTCGAGTACGCCCACACGAGGACCGTATGCACAAACACCTATTAATGAGCGCTTTGCTAGCCGCCCACTTCCTGCTGGGCTCAGTGGCCGTCTTTGCTGAAGAGCCTGAGCTACTCAGAGCCAACGAAGCATTCGCGTATACCACTGACGCCGGGCCGGAATCGGTGTTTGTAAACTGGACCGTGGCGCAAGCGTACTACCTGTATAAGTCGCGTATGAGTTTTGCGAGCGACACGGCCAGCATTACGCTCGGCGACCCCAAAATGCGCAAAGGTAAAATCAAAGAAGATGAGTATTTCGGTGTGCAGGAAACCTTTCGCGGCAAGCTTCAGGTGGAAATACCGTACAGCGGTACTGGAAATACGTTAAGCCTTAAGATCAAGTCTCAGGGCTGCGCCGATGCGGGCCTTTGCTATCCGCCGCAAACCTGGACAGCGGATATCACCTTACCCGGTCGCGACGCGGTCGCTGTGGCCACCGAAGGCAGCAGCCTTCTGGATATGC
>QIGP01000361.1 GCA_003228965.1 Gammaproteobacteria bacterium | reverse complement strand
ACGAGATCTCGGTGAACGCTATGAAAGTCGCAAGGCCACGATTCGAACGGCAATGGCGCGCTTGATCCAAGACGGTTTCGTGCAAACATTGCCGAGACGCGGGTATCTCGTAAAACCAATCACATTGCGCGACATCTCGGAGGTTTGTGACGCAAGAATCGTGCTTGAGCCAGATCTCACACGCGCCGCAACGGAGCGTTTGACGCCAAGTGCCCTGCATGAAATCGCCGCTGCTCTCAAAGAGACAGAAAAGCCAGAATTATTGAAGAGCAGGCCTGCATATCAGGCAGCCAATCGCTCTTTCCATCTTGCCATCGCAGGTGCAAGCGGCAACGGCCGCCTCGTCGACATACTGGACCGATTGCTCGTCGAACATGAACGTATCCGCCACCTTGCTGGAGGTCCGCCTCAATTGGCACCTCGCTTCGCAAATGAGCATCGCGAACTATTCGATTTGATTTCTGCGGGGGACGCGTATGGTGCCGCCGAATTGACACGTGAGCAGCTCCTGCGCGGCAAAGATATCGCGATACGCGAAGCACTCGGTAACGCGTCTATCATGGAGCAACATCTAGCACCACGGCCACCTAACGATGAATCACATGTGCCGAACCCACTACGAACATGACCAAACAAAGGTAGAGAGGAAACCAATGCAGTCGCAATCGAGCCCGGTAATCTCGGAAAACCTTCAAGCATACGCACCATTTACACGCGCTAAGTGAATGACAATGCTCCAGAGCACCAAAACCAGCCGCCAAGGACATCCGTCCGAAAATCTCACAGAGATAAGTATTTCTGAGGACCTGCAGGCCAAGGCCAAAGAATATTTAGTCAGATACGGCGGCGATGTTTTCCCGAATGTTTTTACGTACGCGAGGGGAAGCATGGTTCGAGATGCGTCGGGGAGGGAAATACTTGATTTCACGTCGGGACAGATGTGCGCAACGATTGGCCACAATCATCCCGACATTGTCAGAGCAATCAATCAAGCTGGCGAGCGCGCCTATCATATGTTCAGCGGCATGATTCCTGATGTGGTCGCCGAACTTGCTTACGAATTGGCAGCGAATTGGATGCCGAAAGGGCTTACACGCTCTTTGTTTCTAAGTACAGGTTCTGAAAGTACCGAAGCCGCCCTCCGTCTCGCCAAAATCTACACCGGGGGCTACGAAGTTATCGCACTAGGTGGATCGTGGCATGGCGTGACAGGTGCTGCAGCCGGCGTATCTTATGCGAGCGATCGGCGAGGTTATGGGCCGACAGTGCCGGGAACATTTGCACTGCCTGAGCCAAACAGCTACCGCCCCTACATCGAGGCAGGAAGCGAAGAAGACGATGCTGACGCAGTTCTGGACCTCGGACTGAAGATGTTCGACATGCAAAGCCGAGGGGCACCCGCAGCAATTATTGTCGAACCGGTTATCAGCGCAGGCGGCGTGCTAGTGCCACCAAAGAGCTTCTTCCAAAGATTGCGCAAAGAAGCAAACAAGCGGGGAATGCTTCTAATTTTTGATGAAGCGCAGACCGCGTTTGGCCGGATCGGCGCAAAGACTGCAGCAGAGCACTTTGGTGTCAAGCCGGACATACTTTGCGTGTCAAAAACACTCGGCGGTGGCATACCGCTCTCTGGCACGATTACAACCGATACGATTGAGCAAACCGCCCATGAGCGTGGCTTTACGTTCTACACTAGTCATGTATCGGATCCTCTGCCAGCAGCTGTGGGATTGGCAGTTTTGGGGACAATTCAACGAGAGGAATTGGTTCGGGCAGCACAATCGAAGGGTGTCTTCCTTCGAAACCTTCTGGTCGATTTGCAGCAAAAATACGATGTCATTGGTGATGTTCGTGGTTTGGGCATGCTCCTGGGTGTTGAACTCGTTAAGGATCGCTCCAGCAAAGAGGCGCACCACGAATTGGGGGCCCTTACTACTCAGCGTTGTTTCGAGCTGGGGTTGTCAATGAATATTCGGCGCCGCGCTGAACGCGGCGCCGTGTGGAGGATCGCACCACCATTAACAGCAAGCGAAAGCGAACTGCAACAGGGCGTCGAAATATTGGATCGTGCACTTGGTGAAAGTCTGGATATTCTTGCGCGCAATTGAGCTAGAAAACGTTGTCACACTTCACACGAAAACTTGAGGACAAGATCATGTTAGATAAAGTAAGAGCAGCACCTGAGTACATCAAAGTCGAAAAAAAGAAAAGTGAAATGGTCGGTATCGTCACACTCAACCGCCCACCCCACAATCGTATTACCCTGCCGATGATGCAGGAAGCATTGAAAGCCGTTGCTGAGTTTGATGCCGATCCGGATATCCGCCTCATCATGATTAAGGGCGCTGGTGAAGATTTTGGCCGAGGCGGCGACGTTGAGGCGATTCTTAACTGTAAGGGTTGGGAAGCAAATCAATTCTTTATGACCGTAGTCCAGGTTGCGAAATCGCTACGCGCTGCGGCCAAACCGACGATGGCTGTCGTCCATGGCTGGACCACCGCCGCAAGCATGGTGACTGCGATGAACTGTGATTTAGTCATCGCTGCGGACAACACATTAATGGGAGCAACCGCTATCGACTTTGGCCTGTTGTGTCCTTGGGGACCAATATCGATCATGCCGCGCATTATTGGCCCGAAGAGGTCATTCGAACTCGGCGCGACTGGCGAACTCGTGCCTGCTGATCACTTACTTGCGCATGGGGTTGTGAACCGGGTTGTTCCCCTTAAGGATTTGGACGCCGCCGCGTCGAAGTTCGCCGCTGAAATCACCTGCAAATCACCAACCGCGATGATGCTGCATAAGAAAACTTTCTATGCTGCTCAAGACATGGAGTACAACAAAGCTCTCGACTTTGGAGCAGCGGCAATGGTCCAATATCACATGACCCCCGAAGCAGTAGAGGGCATGAAGGCTTTCATTGAGAAACGTGAGCCCAACTGGGATATCGACGGTTATACCAGCGACTTCGGTGTTCGTCGGAAATCCGGTTAAACGTTAAGTGCACTTTGTTTTTGCTCCTAACCCTTTGGGTGCGCGCTGAAGTTTCATTAGTGCGCTCTCAACGGGCGCAAATAGTCCCCTTATCCGACACAGTGAGTAGCTTGAACCCTGCGGCTAACTGGTTCAGCCTCTCTCGGTTGAAGTCGGAGCCTCCGCACGTACTGTGGAGCTAGGTTACAAGCAACTGCATTATGCTGACTACACTTCGTCAAAGTTAATCCTCAATACGCTATACCCGAGGAAATATTGACTCCTCATATCGTATTGTATATTGTTGTTTAAAACATTTGTTTCACTTTTGGCGATAGCAAATTCTTGGACCTGCACTGGCTTTTTGAGTTTGGTCGCTGTCGTAGAACATCAACAGGTTGACCGCACATCAACAATGTGCCCGACCACACGTGTTCAGATACTTAAGCGATATCACACTACATTGCTTGACGGAGAACAACGACATGACAAATTCCACAACCCAACAATCACTCGATGAAGATGCAGCGGCCATTCGGGAGCGCTTGGATAAGGACATGCGCGACCAGCTAGGTCAACAAAAATGGTCTCTCAATAATAAGATGATACTGGCGGCGCGCATCCTGGCTCGAGAAGGTCACGCATTATATTTGGCTGGCCAGATTACCTCTCGTGACAAGGAGCCAGGCACTTATTGGACCAACAGTTTTGGCTCCGGTCTTGCCAATGTTACTCCGTCGTCGATTGTTCGATTCGACAACGATATGAAAGCCGTGGAAAGTGACCAAATGCCGAACCCGGCTGTTCGGTTTCACGTTTGGGTCTACAAAAATCGAGAAGACGTCAATGCCATCGTGCATACGCACCCGCCGCACGCGTCGGCGCTTGCTATGATCGGTGAAGAGTTGATTGTCTCGCATATGGACGCAGGCATGTTTCATAACGATTGTGCGTTTCTGCCGGAATGGCCAGGCGTCCCCTTGGCTAACGAAGAAGGACAAATAATCAGCGAAGCGCTAGGCGACAAACGGTCAATCTTACTTGCCCATCACGGATTACTAACTACAGGTAAAACGCTAGAAGAAGCCGTCTACCTGGCAATTATGTTTGAGAATGCGGCTCGCCTTCAGTTGCTGGCAATGTCCGCAGGTACGATTAAACCTATCAGGCCTGATCTTGCGCAGGAAGCTCACGACTTCTTGTTGCAAGACCAGTTTGTAATAGAGGCGTTCAATTATTGGGCAAGTCAATTGTTGGCAGATCGTCCGGCTCTGTTAGACGCTGACGACCGAACATGAATTAACAACCGTAGTACTTGAGATGGAGTTCCAGGACGCTGAGGAACACCGCTAACGAATTCCATTGCAGGATGATCTATTAATTAGTAAATTCGATAAATATCCCGTGTGCGTAAGTGGGTGAGACAACGATTTTCCCCTCATCTGACTCGTAGTAGCCGATATCCGCAGGCTGCAGATACTCTTCCACGTCGGTCAGATTCTCAACTCTGACGCTCACACCAGTAAGGCAATCGTCATTGATAGACTCGAACGCATCCGACAACTCGGCATAGCGCCTTTCCAGTTCTTGAGGTGTCAGAAAATCCAGAACTTCGTCCCTTGCCGTTCGATATTTTATTGAACCGACGTTTCCAGCCGCCGCCTCATTGCCGACAAATGCCTCTACAAATGGCCTATTCCGCGTCGGTTCAGTGGCTATGTACGTTAAGCCTGCAATGTTTCGAGCTGTATTGGCATGTTGCTGCCACTCTGGGATCCACACAAACTGTGGACGGTGTTGCGTGCAGATAAAGAAATTTAGCGCCGGAGCCTGCGGGTAGATCGACATCGAAACGGTGGCGTGGACCTCACCGGATGTGCCGTCAGGCAGCGGAACCGGACGCGTAAATGATTGCGGCGATGTCATATCGATTTGCCGATTCAACAACTCGGCATAGTCGCTCTCTGTGTCGGCGCTAAAGAACGAAAGGGCTATACCACCTTCGCGGCGCTCTGCAAGGTTCTTGAAGTTGGTGAGCATCCCCATGTTGTCCGCCAAGTTCTCAAACCCGCTCATGAGCTCGATAAACGTATTTTGAAACATGATCAGGCGATTCGATAGACCGGTGGTTTGGTGCATAATCGGCGACACCGTAAAGCCTAAGCGACTAAACGATTCGCCGGCCTGCTCAAGATCCTCGACAGCGACAACTATATGATCAATGTTACGACGAACCATGGTCATCGCGCATGGCTCCATGTTCTCAACTGTGGGACTCCAAATAGCA
>QIGP01000397.1 GCA_003228965.1 Gammaproteobacteria bacterium | reverse complement strand
GATGCCGTGATTATTGGAACTACCGAGAATTTTGGTGCCATGAGTGGACTCATCAAAGACTTTTTTGAGCGTATTTACTACGACTGCATCGACGTGACTCAAGCCATGCCGTTCGCTTTTTACGTGAGGGCCGGTCTCGACGGTCAAGGTACGTTAGACGGCGTGCAGAGAATTACGGCCGGACTCAAGTGGAAGCTGGTGCAAGCGCCTGTGTTGTTGCACGGTAAATTTAGCGATAAGCTTCCGAAGCAATGTGAAGAACTGGGTGAGCTTGTTGCGGCAGGTATAGAAGCGGGGATTTTTTAGCGCAGGTACAACTGTATCGATCTTGCTTGGCCAAACTGGGTTGAGGTTATACTTGCACGTCGTTCGATGCGCCTGGTTTGAATAGTCCGATATAGCCTAGTTGGGATCGCTCAGTTTGAGCCCAATGACTCCGCAGAGCATACCGGGCACGTCGGGTCTTTTTTAAGGTCAAGCGTGCGCCACTGTAGATAGTTTGCGTCAAAGCAATGTAACTGGCCCGCATTGTTTTTTTCAAACACGAGCAGATTGAGCACCGCAGTTGCAGCCATGCTCCCCATGACACCTACCAAAGGTCCAACAACTCCCTGACCCTGACAGTCGGCCGTAGCGTCGTCACTTTCACAATACAGGCAGCGATAACAAGGACTGTCCTGGAGGTCGTTGCGAAATACGGCCAGCTGGCCCTCGCGGCGAATGGCCGCCGCCGATACTAGCGGCGTACCGGTGGCTACGGCGGCTGCGTTAAGAGTGAAACGTGAGCCGAAGTTGTCAGTACAGTCGACAACACAGTCACAGTTAGCGAGCAGTTCTGTGAGTTGCGCCTGGTTTAGTCGTTCATTGATAAGTTTGAGGTTAATCTCTGGATTTAACGCCGCCAGAGTCTCACGTGCCGAATCGGTCTTTAAACGATTAACATCGTATGTGGCATGGAGTAGCTGTCTCGGCAGGTTGGACAGATCTACGTAATCAAAATCGTTAAGTACAAGATTGCCAATTCCCGATGCGGCGAGATACAGAGTAACGGGGGAGCCCAGTCCTCCTAACCCAACTATCAGCACAGTCTTCGTGGTCAATTCCTTTTGCTTTTTCTCACCCCAGCCGTCGAGAGTGATCTGGCGTGCATAGCGTGTGTGCCAATCGGAATTTCTGTCATCCAGCGCGGATTCAGACACCGGCGTCTTCCTCGCGTGGGTCTTCCTTGTCTGAGTGCAGTGTTTCGCCGGGTGTGAAATATAGAAATGCCGTACCTTTTGCGGAGCTTGGTCTATGCCAGACTCCTTTGGGGACAATGCCGACTGAGCCTGCGGGAATTTTTACGTGTTCGGTACCGGTTTCAAGTAACAGTGCTACTTCAAACACTCCTTCCATCACGTAAAAGAATTCATCGGTGGCAGGATGCATTTCCCAGTAGGGCGAAGTGCCGCTGATGCGGCTTGTGCCAAACGTGTGGCCGTTAAACCGGGCAACATCCAGAAAGTCGCCGTCGTTGTTAGCGTTCAGCAACTGCATAAGATTTACTATTTGCAAGGCACCCTCCTGCCGCGTTTAGCGGCGGTATAACATCCCACTTCGGCCCCAAGGGCGACGGTGCTAATTTCCCGCACTGCGCTGACCGAAAAAAATTGAGTGTTTAGCCTATCACGACAAATTGCGGAGGCCTAAGTTCAGGACGGGTGTAGTCGTTCTAATAACCGAACTATACTTCTTTAGAAGTAGATTCCGGTTTTAAACTTCGACTCATAAGTGCGGCCACGGCAGACTTGGGCGGTTTGTTCTCGTAGAGTACCGAATAGAGTTCAGTGACAATGGGCATGTCTACGTTGTGCGTTTTGGCTACTTGCCAAACGGCTTTAGCGGCACGTACACCTTCGACTACCTGACCAATTTCTTCGGCCGCTTCTTCAATCGATTTTCCGGCAGCGAGCGCAAGTCCCATGCGCCTGTTACGCGACAGGTTGTCAGTACAGGTAAGCATCAGGTCTCCAACACCTGCAAGCCCTAAAAAGGTTTCTTGATTGGCTCCAAGTGCAACGCCCAGTCGCGACATTTCAACAATGCCTCGGGTGATCAGCGCAACGCGCGTGTTGGCACCAAATCCAAGGCCATCGGAAATGCCCGCACCAATAGCGAGAATGTTTTTCACGGCGCCACCCACTTCAACGCCCACCATGTCATCCGTAGTGTAAGCACGGAATGCATCGTCGGAAATACTGTTTGCCAGGTCGCTTGCGAAGTCTTCGTCGGACGAGGCTATGCTCATCGCCGTTGGGAGTCCCCGGCCAACTTCTGCTGCAAAGGTCGGTCCGGATAAAACGGCTACAGGAATATTGTCTCCTAGCACTTCGCGCGCCACCTGGTGAGGTAGTTTTCCGGTGTTTTCTTCAAAGCCTTTTGTCGCCCAGCAAACACGTCCGTCGAGGGGCAAGAGAAACTCCAGTTTCTCGAGCGTTTCGCGAAAGCTGTGGCTAGGAACAGCGATTAAAATGTCGCGTGCACCGGATACGGCTTCTGCAAAATCGACAACGATATTGAGCTTTTCGGGGAACGGGCAGTCAGGTAGATATTTTTCGTTGACCCGCGCGCTTGCCATAGACTCAAGCTGACGATGGTTACGACCCCACATGACGGTTTCTCGACCGCTTCGGGCAAACTGAATAGCCAGTGCTGTTCCCCAGGAACCAGCGCCCAGTACTATCAGTGGTGTGTCGTTAGTGTCGCTCATTAAAAGCTAGTGTCGTTCTTCTGTTTGGGCAGCTTCTGTTTGAGCTTTTTGCATTTCCTGTTGGTGCTGGGCCAGCAGTGCGTCGAAATTGATGGGTTGCAGAGCAAGGTTCGGGAAACCACCGCGGCTAACCAGGTCGGCAATTGCTGCGCGGGCGTACGGGAACAGCTGGTTCGGGCAAAAACTGCCGGCAACTTGCTTTACTTCTTCGTCTGAAAAGCCATTGATGGCAAACACGCCGGCTTGTTGGACTTCGCACAAAAACACGCTGCCGTTGTCGTTCTTGGTGTCGATGGTGACGGTGAGCACAACTTCGTAAGTACCGTCGTCCCGCTTGGCTGAACGCGTGTTGAGCTGCAAGTTGATGTCGGGTTTCCATTCTTCTGCAAACACCTCAGGTGCTTTAGGTGACTCGAAGGAAATGTCTTTGACGTAAATGCGTTGTATGGCGACTTGTCGTTCACCGGCTGCTTGTTCTGCCATCGTTTTAACCTGTGTGTAGAGCTTGTTCGCTCATTGTGAATGTAAATACGATTTGTTGTCGGGGTGAAGCCCGGTGATCAGGAGGCGAGTAGCTTATCCAGTCCGCCGTCGCGCTCAAGCGCGTAGAGTTCGTCGCTACCGCCAATGTGGTGGTCGCCATAAAAAATTTGCGGCACGCTGGTGCGGCCTGAACGTTCATGCATGATGTTGCGCTGTTCGGTATCCTTGTCCACCCGAACTTCTTCGAACGCAATATCGTTGCGCATGAGCAACTGCTTCGCCCGAAGACAAAATGGACAGAATTTGGTACCGTATAATACGAGAGTGGCCATGAGTTTTACTTACCTTTTTCCAACGGCAGGCTGTCGCTTGTCCAGGCAGCGATTCCGCCTTTGAGGTTGACGGCCTTATATTCAAGTCCGCGCAACATAGTGCTGGCACGCGCTCCTTGCATACCGTTGTCATCGTACACGATGATAAATTTGTCTTTGTGGGCCTTGAGCGCCTTGTCTATTTTTGCTTCAAGCTCTTCGTAGGCTATGTGAGCGGCGCCCATGATGTGTCCAGCGTGAAAGCGTTCAGCGCTGCGTACATCCACTACTTTTGCGCCGTTATTCATCAACGCCACCGTCTGAGACGGCGACACGTCGATGCCTTTACGGCTAAAAAGACGAAATTCGTTGGCGATTAGAACCATTGTAAGCACCACGGCCAGACCTGCTAGGTATGGGTGGTTGCCCGAAAATTCAATGATCTGCTGCATATTGGTGAATCATCCTGTAAAACAAATACTTAAACTCCCCCCAATTGGGGGCGCGGCAGTATAACACTGCCCTTTGTTGGCTGAACAAAAAACACTAGAATACAGTTATGCAAGAACACCATGGTCAGCTAAAGCGCTGACCCCGTTAAACATATCCTGGCCTGACACAGTGCCGGAGCCTGAATGCAAGGACGTTTCACATGACCCAGCCCGTAGTTCGCCCCGTGACACTTCTAATAATGGATGGCTGGGGCTATCGAGAGGAAGCCGAGCACAACGCGATTCTTAGCGCTTCCACGCCTAATTTCGACCGCCTACGTCGTGACTACGTCTGGGGACTGATCGGCACATCCGGGCACAATGTCGGGCTGCCGTCGGGCCAGATGGGCAACAGTGAAGTAGGGCACCTTAACCTTGGCTCCGGTCGGGTGGTTTACCAGGACTTCACGCGCATTGGAGCGGCTATCGAGGACGGTAGTTTCGAGCAAAATCCAGCGCTGGTAAGCGCCATGGACGCGGCCGCTGAAACTGGCAACTCCTTACATTTGATGGGTTTATTGAGCCCAGGTGGCGTTCACAGTCACGAAGATCATTTTGTTGCGGCCATTCAAATGGCTGCCAAACGAGGTGTTTCGTCGCTTTATATTCATGCCATGTTGGACGGTAGAGACACGCCGCCCCGAAGCGCCAAAGCGTCACTTGAACGTATAGAGCAAGTGCTCGAAGAAACCGGAATTGGTCGAATTGCGACCTTGGCCGGGCGTTACTACGCTATGGATCGCGACAATCGTTGGGACCGCGTTCAGAAGGCCTACGACTTATACACAAGTGGCGGTGCAGAAAAATCGGCGAAGTCGGCTGTTGAGGGACTTGAAGCGGCCTATACGCGCGACGAAAACGACGAATTTGTGCGGCCGACCCAAATCGGTGAGGAGGCCGTCATTGGCGACGGCGACGTTGTGTTGTTCATGAATTTTCGCGCCGACCGCGCACGCGAATTAACGCAAGCGTTTACCTCGAACAGATTTGACGGGTTCGAGCGTAAAGCGCTACCACAACTGCATTCCTATACCTGCATGACCGAATACCATAAAGACTTCGACGTTGCCGTTGCCTTCCCGCCGGATACCCTGCCGAACGTTCTGGGCGAATATATCTCTAATCTTGGTCTGCGTCAGCTGCGCATCGCCGAGACCGAAAAGTACGCGCACGTGACCTTCTTTTTTAACGGCGGCGAGGAGCAGCCCTATACAGGAGAGGAGCGCATTCTTGTGCCGTCTCCACGCGTTGCTACCTACGACTTGCAGCCGGAAATGAATGCGCCTGAAGTGACGACC
>QIGP01000023.1 GCA_003228965.1 Gammaproteobacteria bacterium | reverse complement strand
TCACCAGGCGTCAGCCCCGAAGCTATTACAGTAGCCGCATCCATCAGCGGTGGACGACGACAAATTGCGTTGGCGACCGACCTCGAAGAAGCCCCGCTTATGCCTGCACTCGAAGGCGCGGGCCCTGTAAAACTTGGCCCTGGTATTTTGCAACACGGGGTGGCAGTTGCCGTCACCGCAAATGCTCCAGGTCCAGTTAGTGACGCCTGCGAAACCTTAAGCAATGCCGATTTAGTAAATGGCAAGGCTGTCATCGTAGCGCGAGGTGGCTGCCTGTTCCCGGTGAAATACGACTATGTACAAGCAGCCGGAGGTACCGCCGTTGTACTTATGAATTCGTCGGACAACGTGAGTAATTTGCTGGTCATGGGCGGAATTTATTCTGAAGACATCTCGATTCCCGGTCTCATGATCACTTCGACAGACGGCCAACGGCTACTCGACGCACTTGAGCAAGGCGAAACACCGACTGTACGCTTTAGCTCCGGGTTCACAGTACCGACCCCAACAAATCTTGACGACGTAATTGCGGTATTTTCATCTCAGGGGCCTGGAGCCGGCAACTCGGGGTTCAAGCCAGACCTTGCGGCACCCGGTCGATTTACCGTGTCTACGCTTGCGGGCTCGGGAGTTGAAGGCGTGCAACGCCGGGGCACGTCGATGGCGGCACCTCACGTTGCAGGAATGGCCGCACTACTCAAACAACAGTACCCGGATCTTGCACCCGCTTCACTCAAGGCACTATTGCAAAACTCCGCGCAACCTTCGCAGCAAGGCGGGCCCGGCTCGCAGACCCCAGAACCACTGTCGCGCCAGGGCGTTGGGGTCATTCGTGGGGCTGACGCAAGCAATCTTTCAAGCTTCATAGAACCGGCAGGCATATCGTTTGGCTACATCAATCCACTCACGTCAAAGAGCGCAAAACGAATTGTTACGCTGCGCAATATGGCCGATTTTTCGCGTACCTTTACCGTAACCAAAGAGCTGGCTACCAGCCAGTCGGGCCTGGAGGTTGAATGTCCACAAAGCGTTACGGTCGCGCCTAATGCAAGCGTTGAGATCGCCATTAAGATCGAAGCAATGGCCGACCAGCTTGGCAACGACGACGGCCGCATGAGTCGAAACGAAACAAGCGGCTGGTGCGTATTTAACGACACGCGTGACGAATTACGTGTGGGCTTTGTAGCCGGTGCCGACGGCGCTTCAAAAGCGACCGTTAACACCCCGTTCTCGAACACGAAGCCTGTCAAGCGTTTGGATTTAAGCGCAAAGCCTGCACTCTCGCTCAAGCCCTTGGCGAACAGTCACGCAAACAAAGCGAGCGGAGGCCACAGCCAAATTACTAACAACGGTCCGCAAAAAGCTATAGCGCACAGTTTCGTTCTTGTGAACCAGGAAGAAGGAGACACCACTTCCGAAATAGTCGCCTTTGGCTGGCGCAATGCAACACTCTTCACTCAACCTGTATTTGAAGTTGGTGTAGTGCTTAAGAACCCTTGGGACAATCCGTCGAATTACCGATATTTTCTGCGCGTAGATACCGACAACGACCCGGCCATCGAGGGCACGCTGTTTGCCGTCGACTGGTCGTGGTTAGGTTTTGATCCCGGCACCCTTGTGACTGGCATCGACCGCATAGACGACCTTGACGACGTTGGCTCTGAAAATAGTGTGTCGAACTGGATAGTCGAAGATGTCGACTTCAACGACCGCGTTATAGTATTGCCCTGGTTCAATGCTCCGTCCGGTGTTAACGCACTATTCAAACCGCATGAACGTATACTTCGTGTAACTTTGATTGTGGTCGACCGCTACGGCACGCAGTCAAGTCTTGGCGGCACAATCGACCTGGACAACCAGGCAGCCGACGAGCAAGGCAGCTATGTTATCTCGCCAGGAACCGGCATTGACGTTGAAGCAGGTGCAAACGGGCAACTGTGGCTCGTGCCTACCAACACGAACAAGTTTCAACACCAAATTGTCAGGTAGTGCACTGCCGGCCCTGGCACAACACCATTTGTGAGCACCAGCCGACCGTGCGACGGCGTTAACTTTTTAGAGGTGCACGAGACCGGTCGCAGTGGCGGTTCACTGTGAGGCCCGCATGCACCTCTTGCGAACAAATTCATACGGTACGCAAAATCAAAAACGCGTTGGCGAGAGCCATGACAATTAAATTGAGCAAGGTAATCACCGTGCCGAAGTAACGGCCGTGCGAGTAGCCAGGTTTGCTTGAGAAACCCCAGATGTGAAGTACCCGGCCAATGAGGAACGCAATACCAAACGCGTGTAGTAACATGCTGTCGGCCTGATTGAGCTCCAAAAACAGCAGTAGCAGCAGTGAAATAGGCGCGTACTCAGCCAGGTTCGCATGTATGCGCATGGCTTGCGTGACCTGCGCGTTGCCACCATCCCCCAGACCGACTTGTTCTTTACGCCGTACTTTAACAACGCCCAGCGCGGTAATGATCATTAGTAGAGCGGTTAACGCGCCATAGAGCGCCGTGACTACTGCCAACATTCGGGTTCTCCGGAGGATTTCTGGTGATCTGAAGGTTTAGCAGTATAATCCGGGCCTTGGGACAGGGCAAATTAAGCAGGCAGATTCATCATGAACATATTGCAGGCATCTCTCACACGTTCGACTGGCAATCGCAATCGCTCCATTTGGATTGTTCTTGCAGCGCTCTCGTTAGCCGCTTGTCAGGCAAAACAAACAGAACCAGCCGCAGATTCCACCACACCTCCTCCGGAAGCCGTGACCACTGAATCTAATCTGCCGGTCACGCCTCCTGAAAGCCTACCCACGTTGAAATCTCAGGAAGTGTTTTGGAACGCGCTGTCTAATTTGTGCGACAAAAGCTTTGGGGGCCAACTCACCATAGGCACTGAAGAATCCGACCGGGCCTTTGGCCTTGCCACGTTGACCATGCACTCCAAACGCTGCAAACGAAACGCCATCGATATTGGACTTAGTGTCGACGACGACGATTCCCGTACGTGGATGTTCCGCCGTAGCGATCAAGGCCTATCGCTGCATCACCGTCACGTGGACAAGAACGGTAAACCCGACCCCACTAGCGGTTACGGTGGCGTCTCAAAAACGCAAGGCACTGGCGTTCGGCAAGTGTTCCCGGCCGACGAGAACACAGGAACCATGATTCCAGCTGCGGCGACCAACGTGTGGGCCATCGAAATTAAGCCCGGGGAAACGTTCGCTTACGAACTGCAACGTATCGAAGAGCAGCGTATGTTTCGTGTGGTCTTCGATTTAACTGCACCGGTAAGCCGCTGAACGCCAAAGGCAGCCCGTCGCGGTCGCGCTAGTCCTTGTTCCTCGATTTTTCAATCAAGAGCTGCATGCCTGCATCGCCTGCAGCAATTTCCAGAGCTTGCCCCGGTACGCTATTTGAAAAGTAAACAATAGTGACATTGGGCCAGCTCGATACCGGACCGCGATAATTTTTCATCAAACCCTGGGCTGTGACTTCTACGGCATTCGCAAACAACTCGGAATCTGTCTCACCATACACACCTATAAAGATGGGTTTCGATTCGTGGGTCATAATGTATTCGACCATGAAAGTGGCCATGCCAGAAGGGTTGTATTCTCGAGGAAGATACTGAGCTGAGAACACCGCCTCACTGATTTCAGATGCGAGTTCAGCCAGCCTTTGGTTAACGTATTGTTCTGTGAACGGCTCGGCAATCGATGCCGGAAGAACGGCCAACGTCATTGCAAAAAACAGCGAAACTCCGACCATGCGCGACGTCTCATTGCTTTTTGTTTTTTTCATAAAGCTCATAGTTTTTCCCGCCATTGGTCGTATGTGTAGTCAGAACTATAACAAGAAAAACCGTTGATAACTTACTCGGATTCAACAACCAAGTGCAACAGTTGAGTGGTGCCTCAAAGTGTACAGCGAAGATCGATCAACTACGCCAAACAAATTCCCGAGTATTAACAATCGGCGTTACGAGCTATTTTGTTGTTGCCAGTTTTTTGCAGGGGCCGCGGCGAAAACACCCCACGGTGTGATCGTTCACCATGCCGGTAGCCTGCATATAGGCGTACATGATGGTGCTACCGACAAATTTGAAACCGCGCTTCTTAAGGTCTTTACTCAATGCGTCGGACTCTTCGGTGGTGGCTGGCACGTCTTTCATCGAGGCCCAACGGCTTTGTATGGGTTTATGCCCAACAAAGCCCCAAATGTATTCGGCAAATGAGCCAAATTCTTTTTGCACTTTTATAAAAGCTTTGGCATTCGTCACGGAGGAGACCACTTTCAGTCGATTGCGAACAATACCAGGATCGGTGAGTATTTTTTCGATGCGTTTGTCAGTAAAACGTGCCACCCTGGCCACATCGAAATCCGCGAAATTGGTCCGATAGCCTTTACGCTTTTTTAAAATAGTCGCCCAGCTCAATCCGGCTTGAGCTCCTTCGAGAATAAGAAACTCAAACAGCGTCGCGTCGTCCCAGGTAGGCACGCCCCACTCTTCGTCGTGGTACGCCACGTACTCATCAAACTGACCAAGCGCCCAATTGCATCTTTTCACTTTACTCACTAAAACCTCCCAAACTCATAGCTCTTTTTTGCAAGTATAGCGTTAAGAAAGCCGGGTTGTCTCTACGAATCGATGTGTTTGGGGGATTTCATACTTGCGCATCACATCGTCTGGAACGCCCTGTAGCCAATTTCTTTGGGGCATTGATTTCAGAACTCAGGCCAGCGAGAGTTTGATCGTCTGCGACCAACTGTCAGTATCCCATGCGCAGAAACAAACAACCACGCGCCTGCAGGCAACGGTACGGCTGCGATATCAACCGTTGAATTGCCAAAGATGACCGTAAATGCAAAACCAGTGTCTGCTTCTGACTAATCGACAATTCGAATGTACTGCCGGTTGCACTAACACTCGCCTCGTAGAGAGTATCGTCTGCTGATTGATCTCCGTTAGAACCTACACCTAAATTAACAAAACCCAAAACATCCGAATCACCGCCGACATCAAAATCTTCGGCCACGTTGTCATATTTATTGAGCAACGCATCAATCTGTTCGATGTCGGGTAAACCAATCACTATCGCTGAAGAGCCCTGCAAGCTAGCGTGCCTGTCCTGCTCTGTATTCACAAGGCACTCACCTACGCTCCATTTCGAAAATACTGTTTACCATGAACGGGTAATCAAGAAAATTCACCATGCCGTCGTTGTTGAAATCATGTAAAGGGTCGGCCGTTAGGAAGGCCTCTGCAAATAACGCAACGTCCAGGAAGTTTACTTCGCAGTCGTTGTTGGTATCGGTGTCGCAGCGGTTACCAAACCCGT
>QIGP01000441.1 GCA_003228965.1 Gammaproteobacteria bacterium | reverse complement strand
GTAGCTATGGCTCAAGGGGGATCGGCGCAAATGGCCGCGCCATAGTGAGCGAAAAACCATCAAGCGGTGTGTACTGCAGTCTGTCAAATTGTCCACTTTCTTTTCAACCTTGTATATCCTTCCTGAGTACGCAGTGCCAGCGCACTCATGAAAAATGCAGGCTAGGGACCTCGCCTTGTTGGCGCGATTGCTCCAAAGCTATCGGTGCAGTAATTTGACTCATCTCAAATCGTTTGTACGATTTACCGCCGAACAGGCGCTCAAGCGTCGAAAAACAGTTGGTACCAGTGTATCGTTTGTCTTTAATAAGAATTGCAATCTTGGGTGGTGAGCCACTACGTCGTGGAGCGGCCTAAACGCCCTGAGATAATTCAATCAGTTACCGGGAGAATAGAAGTGAGCGAATCCAAACCTGACGAGAAAGGCGTGCCTGAGTTGACTGATGAGCAGCGCAGGGTTACTCAGGACGGGGCAACCGAGCGTCCATATTCTGGCACCCTGTTGCACAACAAGGAAACCGGCATGTACGGTTGTATATGTTGTGGTCAGGCGCTTTTCAACAGTGATACAAAATACGATTCCGGCTCAGGTTGGCCGAGTTTTTGGGACGAAGCGAAAAACGGCGCCGTGACCATTCGTCGCGATACGAGCCTCGGAATGATTCGTGAAGAGGCCGTATGCAGTTCGTGTTCTGCACATTTGGGCCACCGTTTTCCCGACGGGCCACAGCCCAGTGGTCAGCGCTACTGCATAAATTCCGCCGCATTAACTTTTGATAAGAGAGATAACAATGAAGACCTCTGAGCGCCTCTCGGCGCTGGCACCAGCTATTGCCATAGGCCTGGCACTTTTTGTGTCGGCCTGCGGCGGTAACGATACAAACGAAACGGCTTCGGCTGCAACTAGCAAGGTGACGACCGAGGGTGGCTTGATTCTTGAAGACATCACCGTAGGAGAAGGGGAGGCTGCCGCCGAGGCTTCTCCCGTTGCAGTTCACTACACCGGGTGGTTGTTCGACGAGACTAAGCCTGAGAATAAAGGGCTTGAGTTTGATAGCTCGCTCAAGCGCAATAAACAGTTTGAATTTGTGCTGGGCCAGGGGAGCGTTATTAAAGGATGGGACCAAGGCGTTGTTGGTATGAAGGTGGGTGGTAAACGTCGTCTGGTCATTCCTTCCGAGCTTGGCTACGGCCAACACGGTTCGGGTAAAATCCCACCCAGCTCAACGCTCATATTCGATGTTGAGTTACTCGCAATAGATTCGACACAAATCATAGAGCAGGTCATTGGTAGCGGTGACGTTGCAGTCATCGGAGCCCGAGTTAGCGTCGACTACACTGGATGGCTTTTCGACGAAGAGGCTTTAAGCAGTAAAGGGAAAAAATTCGACAGCTCGGTTGACCGCGGTAACAAGTTCGATTTTGTACTTGGTCAAGGTCAGGTAATTAAGGGCTGGGACGTTGGTGTTCAGGGCATGAAAGTTGGCGGTAAACGCACGCTGATCATTCCGGCCAGTATGGCTTATGGCGCCCGTGCCAGAGGCGCGATTCCAGCTAACGCCAGGTTAATATTTGACGTCGAACTGTTTGATGTGAAAGCGAGTTCAGTGCAATGACGTACCTTCAACGCTTTGCCCGCTTGCTGGCGCTGTGCAGTCTGGCCCTTTGTGGTCAGGTCTCTGCGACGACATGGATCCATGCGGGCAAGTTGATTGATGGAGTAAGCAATAGAATACAGTCTGAGAAAACGCTAATTGTAGAGGCTGGCCTTATTGTTGCCGTTCGCAGTGGCTACGAAGAGCCCGACGTAGGTGTCACGCTCATTGACCTCAGAGAATACACGGTAATGCCGGGCTTAATGGACATGCACACGCACCTGTCTTTTGAATACAGCAGGGGCGCTTACCTCGAACGTTTTATCAAGTCTGAAGCCGACGTCGCATTATTCGCAGCAAGCAGTGCACGTAAGACATTAGAAGCAGGCTTTACAACAGTGCGTGACCTTGGAGATTCGTACAACGTTTCAGTGTCATTGCGCAACGCAATCAAACGCAAGGAGTTGCCTGGACCGCGTATTTTTACGGCCGCTACATCGCTTGGTACGACGGGTGGTCACGCCGATCCTACCAATGGACGACGTCCCGACTTGATGGGTGATCCAGGGCCGAAGCAAGGGGTGATTAACGGGCCCGTTGAAGCTGCTAAAGCCGTACGGCAGCGTTACAAAGAGGGCGCTGACCTGATAAAAATCACGGCCACCGGCGGCGTGCTTAGCATTGCCCGCAATGGTCAGAACCCTCAGTTCACAGAAGAGGAAGTTACCGCTATTGTCAAAACGGCGAATGACTACGGCTTTATGGTTGCCGCTCATGCGCACGGAGCAGAGGGCATGCAGCGTGCGATACGTGCCGGAGTAAAATCGATTGAACACGGTACCTATATGGATGAGGCCACGGCCAAGCTGATGCGCAAATACGATACGTACTACGTGCCCACCATTTTGGCGGGCGAATGGGTAGGCGAAAAAGCGCTAATCGACGGCTACTTTCCGGAAGTTGTGCGGCCCAAAGCCGCCACCATAGGCCCGCAAATTAAAGACACGTTCTCACGCGCCTATAAAGCTGGCGTGAATATTGTCTTTGGCACCGACAGCGGTGTGTCGCCACACGGTGAAAACGCGCGTGAATTTGCGCTCATGGTTGAGGCTGGCATGCCCCCTATGGACGCGATTAAATCGGCCACGTCGGTAGCGGCAGAATTTTTGCAATTGGAAAATCTCGGCCGCATTGAAACCGACTACCTTGCCGACATCATCGCTGTTCATGGAAATCCGATTGATGACATAAAAAGCATGCAAAAAGTACGCTTTGTAATGAAAGACGGCGTTATCTATCGGCGACCCGACTAGTCCCGGTCTGTCAGCAGATTCTGTGCCTGCTCGACCCAGTGGCCGTTTAATATGCGATCTGGAAACGAGCGCAGTTCCTGAGCTAGCCATTCAATATCGCCTTCGCCAAGTTCGGCAATTTGCTCGAAGGTGTATAGCCCGAGGGTGTTAAGCGCACGCTCAAAAGCGGGCCCAATGCCGCTAATCTTTTTCAGGTTGTCGCTGACCGGTGGCGCTTGTTCAAACAGTTGTACAGACGGTGATTTCGGAACAGATCGTACCGACGGTTCAACGAGTGCAAACAGGTCGCCCGATCGGGGCTGGGCAATTCGCGTTGGATATGTGGTAGTTGGTCTGGGCGGTGTTGAGCGAGCCGGGCTACTGGTAGGCTTGGACAAAACGTCTCTTAGTTGAGCCACAATATGTTCCTGTGCGGCCATCGTGTCGCGCGTTTCAAGCAGCTCATCGTCGAACTCGTTTTCTCGATTGAGCGCTTTTTGCTCGAGACGCAAAATGGTTATCTTGTGGTCTTCAATAACGTCTAGTAATTCCTTATGGGTTTGGGCATTAATTGCCTCATCTTGTGCATTGGATTTGGTGCGTTCAGCTTCCAGGTCTTCGAAAGCCTGGGTAAGCTTCCGTTCCAGGCCTGCGTACGACTGCGTCAGTTTATCGTTGGTTTGTTGATGGTCGTGTAGTTGTTCACTTTGCAGAACGATAGTACTGGTGTGTTGCTCATTGACGGAGACGGCTTGCTCGAGCTCAAGAATAAGAGTCTGTTGGTCGTCGTATTCAATTTGCAGTGTGTTGAGCCGGGCGCGCTGATGTTCAACTACTTTGCTGCCCTGCGACAGCTGCTCGATTTTTTCGTACTGCGCATGGTTTTCTTTCTTGAGTTCTTCCATCTCCTGTCTGATCGCATCGAGTGCTTCCTGACGGTTCTCAGACGACGCGAGGGCTTTGTCGCGCTGTGTCAGTTCACAGCGCAGGGCACTAATTGTTTGCATATGCTCGCCAATAGTGTGATCAAGCCGTTGACGATCCTGTTCGGCGACGTCTTTTTTGGACTGCAGTTCGATGCGAAGGTGTTGAATGGTTGAGGTGTCTTCTGACGCGCTTGTCTCGCCGCTGGCCGCGGGTCGCTCGCTGCTCAACTTTGCCAGATTTTGGTCACGCTCGTGCAGCGCGCGCGACGTGTCGGTTAACTTCTTGCGAAGTTGCTCTAGCGCATCTTCACGCGCAACGCTCTTTTCGCCCAGCTCTTCTATTTTTCTCGAGTAACCGTTGAGTTTTTGTCGGGCCTGATCCAGAAGGTTTTGCAGTTGTGCCATTTTGTTTTTATTCGCGGTTTCTTCTTCGGCTAATCGTGGTGGTGATTGGCCGTCAGCTCGTCGGTTTTCAAGCACACGAATTTTACCGTGGGCAACCTCAACCTGGTCTCTGAACCCGTCGCGATCACGACGGAGCGTGTTGAGGTTGTGAGTCCATTCGGTTTCACGATTGCGTTGCTGCTTGGCGCGTTCGATGCTAGCGAACCACCAGCCAATGACGAACCAAAGTGGCGCGGTGATAAAAATAATCAGCGCAATTACGCCTAAAAAGTGATTCATATTTAACTCTCGTCGACCAGCGAAAATTCAATTCGCCGATTTTTTTTGCGGCGCTCCGCCGTTGTGTTTTCAACCAGCGGTCGTTCTTCGCCGTAGCCTACAGCGCGAAGGCGACTTAAGGACACGCCGTTGCGAACCAGAAATTCCATCACCGATTCAGCGCGACGCTGACTCAAGCCCAGATTGTTTTCACGAGTGCCCAGGTCGTCAGTATGTCCGGCAATTTCGAGAACGACTTGTGGGCACAGTTTTGCAATTCGCACGAGTTCTCGCATGAGCTCCTGACTACTGTTGTCAATGTCACTGCTTCCCGTTTCGAAACTGATCGCCTGTTTAGTCAGCTGCGCGTGCAGCTGGTACGCACACTCGGTTGGGTCAATAGTTTGAGTCACTTGCACGACGCGAGTGCGAGGTTCGAAGGACGGCGTTGTGTCCTGTGGACTCTCCTGTTGACTCTCTTGCGGCGTATCGGATGGTGCGGTCGTCGAGTCCTGCGTAGCGGAGGCTTGATTGTCTGCGCTATCGGATGGAGGTACGGGAATGCGAATGGTTTCAATCGTGGTCTCGTTGCGCGGTTGATTGTTTACGGCGCCTACCCGTGCCGCCAGGCTTGGGTGAATGCGCAGTAGCGACTCAAGTTCGCGCTGGTCACCAATTTGGATATTGCTTTGATACTGCGCAGGAAGGTCGCCGAGTAATGACTCAAACGTATCCACGCCTTGATTGTTTGAGCTAAGGCCCTGGACGATGACTGCATAGTCGTTGACCATGACAATGCCCTTGTTCAGCTTTCCTGCGGCGCGCAGGGCGGCGGTAGCAGCGGCAAGATATCCCTCGGGA
>QIGP01000114.1 GCA_003228965.1 Gammaproteobacteria bacterium | reverse complement strand
CAACAACACATCGAGATCGCCGTCATTGTCGTAGTCAAATAATGCGCAACCGGCAGACATGATTTCCGGCATGAAATGTCCGGCCGTCGCGCCATTTTTATGCACAAAACTGAGCCCGCTTGCTAACGAGATATCCTTAAAATAGGATGCGACAGGCTTATCGGGCAAGACATTTGCGACGGTTTTAGTTGGCGGTCCGTCGGATGAGTCACAAGCAGCGAGCCAAAACGGGATCACTGCAAGAATCGTGAAGTAAACCCGGCCATCGCACCGTGACCGCGTTCGCATGGACGATTCGACCGGACTGTTCAAGTTCTGACCTTAGCGACCACTGACCGGGCCCGCTCAGGGTCCGGAATGGCCGTGGTTAACCTTGTTAATATCCGAGTCGAGAGCCTTAATCATGGCATCGTTGCCGTAGTCGATCGCGACGACTTTTGCCTGTTGCAAGGCATCGAGTGCGGCCTCCCGGTTGGCGCTTAGCATATGCGTTCTGGCCAGCGCGCGATAGACCTCAATGGTCTTTTGATCTACGGGTGTGAGTGCCGATTGGAAGGTCCTGATCGCATCTGGAAATCGGCGCATTGACACCAGCGTCTCACCAAGGATGAAACGCAAATCGCGATTTACGGGCTGTAATTTCAGCGATTGTTCATAGTGCACAAGGGCCTGCTCCAACTCGCCCGATTTTCTTAGCACAAATCCAAGTTCCGCATGCACCCCCGGTCGGTCCGGAGCCTGTCGCAACGCCTCCTGATAGGCGCTGACCGCGTCGTCATACTGCCCGGCGTATTGGTAAGCGAAACCCATATTGCTGTGAAGTTGCGAAAAATTTGGATCGAGTTCGCGGGCTCGCCTGAAATGGTAAAGAGACTTGTTGAGGTTTTTTGCCTGCCCGTAAAAGCGCACCAGATGCACGTGTGTGCCAACGTTATCCGGATTCTTTTTGTGCGCAATTTTAAGCTCACCGAGGGCTTTGTCGAGTTCGCCTCGCCGGTAGAATTCCGCCGCCCTTACGACGTATGGCTGATCGCCCACGTTGAGTTCATTGAATTTTTTTATGACCGGATCAAAACCCGCAATCTTGAGACTGCTGTTGCTCCTGGCCCGGGTCAGATGATGGGCCGCCTTGTCGGTGTTACCAATCATCCGGTAGGCCGCGCCAAGATGGTTATGCACTTCCGTTACATTGATGCCGTCGTTCAGCATGCGCTCGTAGCGCGCGATAGCTTCCGGCCATTCTTTTCGCTGACTGTGAATCCGGCCGGCGTAATACTGCGCCAACGGGTATCTGGCGTTGCTGGCGAGCACCTGCCCGACATCGCGTTGCGCTTCGTCAAATCGAGCCAGATCGAAATAGACCTCGGCTCGTCTGGCCAAAGCGTCGAGTTGGCCGGGATTGACGGCCAGTACGGCATCCAGGGCTTGCAACGCCTCCTGGGTCTTGCCAAGACGTCGAAGGATAAAACTGTGATAGTAGGCCCAACGTGGCTGATCGGGCGACAGCCGTCTGGCGCGATCGAAGGCGACACTCGCGGCCGGATCATGCCCATAAGCTCCCAGGATCATCCCATAGCGACCATTGACCTGGCTGTCCGTCGGATTGGCATCGACACTCGCGCGTGCACCCTGAATCTGCTTCTTTACATCATCAAGAAAGCCCTCGGTGCTGACACTGGGTAACGGCGGAAGCTCGATCTGTGGCCCACAAGCTGTCAGCACAGATAAGCAAAACAGTACGACACCGCACCGTCCGGCGAATGAGGGTCTGGTCGATTTGCCGGTTACTTGCATTATTAGGCACCTTTGGTAATAAGCTATCTGGTGACGAAGAGTCACCGATCAAATCGCATGGCCCGTTAGATTACGCCAAGAAGGCTTCGCGCACAAAAAAGCCCCGCAAATTGCGGGGCTTTTTCAGCACGATCAGGTTGATCGTATCGGTATCGTACTTAAGCGCGACGGCGGGCAAAACCCAAACCGATCAGGCCAAGAGCCAGCAGTGCAAGCATGCCCGGCTCGGCAACTGGCTGCGCAACCGTGAAGAAACCAATGAAGTTGCCATTGGCGTCAACCGGATCAAGGTCTGCAAAATCGCCGCCCGCGAAGACTTCAGTGCCATCGACGGTGAGCGAGTATTCGCCCATGCCAAAGTCGCAGCAGATGCCGTCGTCAAAGGCGTCAAAGATCATGAAGAGATAATTACCTGGATCCAGATCCCAGACAAACTGCCAGGGTCCAGGGTCTTGACCCGCAAAATCGCCCGGCAACACAAAGCCGTCGCCAAAACCTATCGGTGAGCTGGCGCCCACGTCATACGGTATGCCAGCGAAGATATCGCCAGTGTCGGCGCCTTCAGCCCAAAGGCCAAAAGATGTTTCATTCGGGAAATCATCAAATGTGATGTCCAGTACAACCGGGACAGCAAAAACCGACGCACAAACCAGCGTCGAGATCAGTCCGGTAAAAAGTTTACTAAGTTTCATTTTTTTCGTCCCCATGTCGCAACAAAAGATGGTCTACTATTGGTCGCTAACGCCCAAAAATACTCTGATAGCGAAACTACCCTAAGCTGAATGCAAGATGTATACCAGGGTTTTTACTATTTGATTTATAAGGATTAATTGTCACTGCCCGTAAATTCTATCTGACCCTGCGAGCGGTCTTGTAAGATATTCCGACAGTGCGAAACCTCCCTACACCCGATCACATTTAGCCGCGGTTGCCACGGCCAATTGAGTCTCAACGTGACTGAAGTTAATAGAAAATCACGTTTGCTTGACATAACCTGTCAGATGTCTTGTTAAGTCTCATAGTCTGGGAAGGATTCGTACTTTACCTCAGCCAGCAGCTAATGAATTCAAAGCGATTGTAAACAATTTTGCAAGAATCCCGGATACCCGGTCATCCCTGATTCGCAATAGTGTCTGCCAGCGGTGGATTTCCCGTTTCTCGAAAAAGCGCCAAATTCGCATTGTTCATATCATGGGTGTCCGGGATTCCACTGCGCGCCCTTAATTTTCCTGCAGCAAAAAGCCAACTTCGCGGCCGGTTTCCGAGACATCAAATATTCGGTACCCAAGCGCACGTAGGCGCTTGATAGTCTGTGCCGTTCGCGCTTTGCCAATGCCAGGGAAACGGTGGTGAAACTCCACCAGTAGTTGCCGCGGCAGGTAGGGACTGTGCTCGAGCGCGTTGAGAACGTCGTGTTCCGCGCCTTCAACATCCATTTTCATCAAGTCGACACGATTGTGTTCGAGTTGCTGCATTAACGATGCAAACGTGTATGCCGGTACATCGATAAAATCATCCGGGTCACCGGCATCGCGGTCCGCCGTCCACATGACCTGCGCTGGCTTGCCACGTCGGTTAACCCGTCGAAACAATCGCAGGCGACCGTCCTGACCCGACGCCGCCCAGGGATGAAACACAAACTCGTTTGGCAACGACTGTTCGTTGACCCAGTCCCTGGCAAACGGCGTTGGATCGAACGCGTGCACCGTGGCGCCTGTTTCCTGAATCAACGCCAGATCGAACTCGATTGAATCGCCGACGCCCAGCGAATACACGATCGAACTCGTATCCAGTTTGTCACGCAGAAAACGCCAGCCGCCAGAGGCGATTGTCGCTACATCAATCTCCGGCCGTAGCCACAATTCCCGACCACTTAGTCGTTTTAAAAATAATTTTATGGGCCAGAACCACGGTTGCTGCTTCATCCAGCCAGACGTTCGCATATTATTTACTCGCAGGGCACTTGGCGACAAGAATACTATGTTTGTAAAGCACCGCGATAGTAAGGTAGCCTCGAATCAAACAACAGTAATATTTTTTCGAAGAAGCGTCCCGAAGCACTCAAAGGTTTGAGAGCATCGCAATGTCTGGGGTAGGAAAATAATTAGTTTGTGTTTTACCCAAGATTTCCCACGGCCCCGCACGTCTTGGCGATTGACTCCCCCAAGCAAGAGTAAAAAATGCCCCACACATTGCGGTGCTCTCCGCCAGTGGGAGCAATTGAGTTCAATCTCATCAAATGGCTGTGACCTGGCCGTCTAAACCAGTACGCTTAAGTTTGTGCCTGGTACCGGATAGTGGCCGTTGACGGGTGGCGCACTGGGTTGTTTTAGTGCGCTCAATGCGCAATGACTAGCGTACTCTTTCAAAGAGGTCCACTAGTTCAATAATTTTTTTACGTTGATCTTCAATGCTTCCATCTTCCAAAGCTTCGTCCACACACTTACGCGCGTGCAGTCGTAACAATTCAGTTTCAGCTTTGGTGAGAGCCGCCTTTGCTGCCTGGATTTGATGCAAGATATCCATGCAGTAACGGTCGCCATCGAGCATTCGACTCAGCCCGTTAACTTGACCTTCAATGCGCTTAAAGCGGCGGGCAATGGCTTTCTTTGTTTTTTCAGTGTCACTCATGGTGGCCTCGTAGTGAAAATATCAGCGCTTGACGAATACCCGTAGGGGGTATAGTGTAGTTTTCCTGATGCAAGTGCAAAGAGTCATCTCATGGTTAGCGGTCGCGGCGTTGGGGCTGAGCATTATGGTGTGCCCGTGCTCAGCGATGGCATCCGACGGTCACATGGACGGACACGCTCACCATCAAGCAGATTCGCCTTCTGGTGCTAACAACAGTGTGGACTGTGGTCATGAAGGATGCCTGAACGATTGCAATAGCGTTTCTGCGGCTAAAATCGAAGCGGTCGTAGTGTCGGTATCCGGCAGCGTTGAATCTGATGATTTTGAAACGATCTTGGTCGAACTTGTTTCGATCACTCCCCAATTAGTAACCCTCACCTCTACGGGGCCGCCCCCTGGTCGCCTAAGGCGGCCAGCCGACACCCCCATTCGTCGTCACGACCGCCTGGTCGTTTAAGCCACTCTTCCAAAGTTAGATCGCGGTCTATGTCGCTGCGATATTTATCTGTTGATTTCTGTGTTTGAAAGCTTAAGCACGGAACGTTACACGTAATCAATAGGCGTGTTACTGACGACAACTTTGAGGATTGGAAAATGAAAACGATTGTAACCACACTGGTAGCTGCTTTACTCTTCTTTGGCTTGGCAACGCTTGCCTTTATCTATTCTGGTACTTACGACGTAAGTGCAACAGTCCCACACAACAGACTGTCGAGTTGGGTGATGTCGACCACCATGCATGCATCGGTAGAGCGTCGAGCGAAAAGTATTGTCGTGCCCGATCTGAGTGACGAATCACTTGCACATGCCGGGATAAACGACTTCGAAGCTATGTGTGCAGGTTGCCATGGTGCTCCTGGTAAGTCGCCCAACGCCATGGGCCAGGGTTTAAACCCACCGGCTCCAGATCT
>QIGP01000268.1 GCA_003228965.1 Gammaproteobacteria bacterium | reverse complement strand
GAAAATCCACCTTTGCGTAAGACTGCCTCCGGGCGTGTGCGTAAGAGGCACTATGAACGTGCGGTCAATAATCTGATTCCAGGAATTCCTGTGAACGTTATTTTGTTTCCTATGGAAGGTGATCCTGAGGCTGCGCCAAGTTACTGGCGCCTGGCTCAGATTACAGCCGGTTCGTTCATTAGTCCGGCGCGCGACTGGCCCTAACCCGCAATGCAGGAACAGCGATGAAATCAAGACGCGAAATAGAAGGAATTAGTCTGAGCTTTTTGGACACGATTGCTTGTGGCTTTGGCGCAATTATTCTTCTGTTGGTCATTGTTAAAGTCACGGAGCCGATAGTGTTGGAAGAATCTACTATCGACTACGAAGGTAAAGTGCGGGCGCTACAGGCAGAGTTGTTTGAAATTCGCGGTGAAGTGAAGACCGTGAGTCGTACTCTTTCGCAAAAACGCGAACAGTTTTCTCGCGACCGACTCAGGCTTGCCAGACTTCAGGGCGACATGTCTGACATTGAGGGGGCGTTTGCCGCGTCATCTACCGATTCGTCAGTTGCGAATATCATTGCGGGCAAATTGTCGAGTGCTCAGCAGGAACTGTCTGAGGAAATGCAGAGGCTGCAAGTTACGCAAATTACCAAAGCGAACAACAGTGACTTAGTCGCCGGTATTCCTGTGGACAGCGAGTACATTATTTTTATAATTGACACGTCCGGGAGTATGTATAACTACGCCTGGACAATGGCCGTACGCAAAATGGAAGAGACTTTGGAAGTCTATCCTGAAGTGAAAGGCATTCAGGTAATGAACGACATGGGCAACTATATGTTTAGTCGTTACGCCGGCGAGTGGATTCCCGACACGCCGGCCCGGCGCAAAGCCATTGTGCAGCGTATGCGTAGCTGGAATGCGTTTAGCAATAGTAGTCCTGTCGAGGGTATTACGAAGGCGATCAATACGTTCTATGCGCCCGATAAGAAAATTAGTTTGTACGTTTTTGGCGACGAGTTCACCGGTGGCTCCATTCAGGCGGTAATAGACAAGGTGGACATCATTAAGCGCAAAGACTCGTCCGGGCGACGACGCGTACGAATACACGGAGTGGGGTTCCCGGTGTTGTTCGCACAAAATCCCAGTATTCAACGCACCGGAATTCGCTTTGCAATTCTTATGCGCGCATTGTGCGAGCGCAATGAAGGGACATTTGTTGGTCTTGAGAGCTTTCGCTAGCCGCGTTTGGCCAGGTCTTGTTCAGAGCTTAGCTGCCGGTACAGCTGCATGAGTTGAGTGCCTACCCGACTCAGGCTGAATTCCAGGTTGGACTGAGACGCGTGGCCGGCCATTTCAAGGTATCGATCAGAGTCCATTTTAGCCGCGGCGGCGAGTGTGCGACTGAGCTGTTCAGGCGTGTTGGGTTTGTAGGTGAGTCCGTTTAACTGGTGAGTAACCTGTTCGTTGGCCGCGCTTTCGGCATGAACAATTGCGGGTACGCCGCAATACATTGCTTCAGTAACCACTAAACCAAAACTCTCGCCTCTGGCTGGAAAAACCAAAAACCGAGAAGCGCTATAGAGCTGCCGTAGCCGCGTTTGTGGTACATCTACGAAAACCTGAATGTCGAGGTGGTGGCCCGCACGTTTGAGCTCGTCTTCCAATTCACCATTACCAACAAAACAGACTTTGAGCTCCTGATTTTCAAGCATGTTGAGAGCCGCTAAAAGTATGTCAGCCCCTTTGTGGCTGCTAAACGAGCCAACGAAAATGAAATCGAACTCTTTGGCGATCTTTTCACTTGTGTGAAAACGCAAGTCATCGGCGCCTGCGCAAATTACCTGCGCATTGGAAATGCCCAGTTCCTTTTTGATCACCGGCTGCAAGGATTCGGCGGCAATAACAACCTTGTCGAAGCTTTGCGCTGACTTGGTGAAACGTTTTCGAGCGCGCTTGGTATGTTGGTCGAACTGGCGAATACTACTGCCGTGAATCGACAAAATCAGTCGCGAACGGGGATGGAAGAAACGGTACAGTCTGGCGGCATGCATAAGTGAAGAAATAGAGTGCACATGCACAATGTCGTAGCGCCGAAAATAATATGGGATAAACTTCAGTGACGACCAAAAACGACGCAGCAGCGAATGCCGCTTACCTCGTGTGTGGGTGCGCACTTTGAATAAGTCAAACGTCTCGTCGTCCGTAGCGTGACTGCTGAAGAAGCGGTACTGATGGCGCACAAATATACCCGCCGAAGGTCGGTCCGGCGTCGGGAATGTGTCCGTGACGATGAGTACTTTCATAGAGCGCTGACCGCAGTGACTAGAGACGCGACGATAGCAAATTATCTCAATACCTGTTGGTACATTCACCTGGCAGTGGTAAGACTGTCCGCGTGACGGAAATAACATACTGAAATCTATTGATAAATGTGCCCCAGGACAGGGTGAGAGCTGCGCTATTTGAAAGTTGTTGCCTGCTTGGGCATGGGTTACTCTAGCGCTTCTAAAAGTTTAATAAAATCATCCAACTGTAACTGTGTTCAGTGTGCTTTCCAGCCGCTTGGAAGCGTAGAATGCGTGTGGAGTCTCGACATGTTTTTACAACGATTTCTTCTAGTGTGTGCCTTGTGCGCATTGGTTGGCGCTTGCGGCAGCGAAGCCCCCGATAGAGCCGGTTTAAAAGTATACAAAGTGGCTCTTGATCAAACTCCGAATGACCTTGATCCTGCGCACTCAGCGACGATATACCAGAACCATCTGGTTATAAATTTGTATGACACTCTCTACAGCTACAAATATCTTGCACGGCCGTACGAACTTAAGCCGCGACTTGCCACTTCCATGCCGGAAGTCTCGAGCGATGGATTAACCTATACAATCAGGCTAAAGAAAGGCGTGCGCTTTATCGACGACGAAGTGTTCGAGGGTGGCACGGGTAGAGAGGTCGTCGCAACCGATGTGATCTACTCGTTGCAGAGACACTTTGATCCGAAGTCACTTTCGAGTGGCGCCTGGTTTTGGAAGAACCGCATCGATGGCTTGGATGAATGGGCGTCTAACGGATCTGATTACTCGGTCCCGGTCGCAGGCCTACAGGCTACCGACAGTCATACGCTAGTCATCCGCCTGGTTAAACCTTATCCCCAGCTCGTACATACCTTGGCCCAAAGCTATGCGAGCGTTGTCTCCCGCGAAGCTGTTGAGGCTTACGGCCGCGAGCTGTCGACGCGACCTGTTGGCTCTGGCCCTTACAAGCTTTTGAGTTTTGACAGCACTCGCGCGGTTATGGTGCGTAACCCCAATTACCGGCAGGAGCCAATAGTACTCGCCGATGAAGGCTATGACGAAGCTCTTCACGGCGGTCTTGGTTTCGAAAAGATTGCCGGAAAGTCCACCCCAATTAGCGATCGCGTCGAAGTCAATTTCATTGCTGAAGATACGGCACGGGTTACGTCGTTGACTAAAGGTGGGGAGCTGCATACGGCACGTTTACCTTCGCCCGTATACGATCAGTTCTTGATAAGCACAAAACCTGCGAGGCTTAAAGCAAATTTTGCAGAGAACTTTAATATGGTCGCGGTTCTCGAGTCAGGGTTCGTTTATCACAATTTCAACCTGGATGACCCTGATTTTGGGGTTGTCGATGATCCAGTGCAAAACGAGAAAAATTTTGCTTTGCGATGCGCCATAATCAAAGGCTTCGACTGGACAGAGCGTAACAGTCGCTACTACTCAAATTTGGGACAAATTTTCCCCGGGATCATTCCGCCCTCCGTGCCGGAGTTCGACAAAAGTCTGTCAAACGAAAGTGTCGTATTGGATGTTGAAGGTGCGAAGCGCTTGTTGACTGACGCTGGCTGGAACGCTGACAGCTTACCCAAGCTAGTTTACGGCATACCTTCATCGGTTTTGCAAACACAGTACTACGAACAGTTCCGCGGATTCATGGGCAATATTGGCTACCCGAGAGAGAAAATCGAGCTCAAGCGTTACGCGACGTTCGGTGATATCGTCAAGGCCTGGAGGAATTCTGAGCTGCCAATAATTAACAAGGGGTGGATTCTCGATTACCCCGATGCGGAGAATACGCTGCAGTTGTTCTATGGCCCGAACGAAGCGCCAGGATCAAACGATTCGAATTATCGTAATCCTGAGTACGATCGACTGTTTGAGCAAGCCTCTACCCTTCAGCCCGGGAATGAGCGTACTCAACTATATCAACGTATGAACCGGATGGTTATTGATGACTGCGTTTCGATGACAGGTCTTTCGCGAACCACTATCATTCTTTGGGATAAGAACATTGTCGCGTATCCAGACCGATCGTTCGTAAGCGGATTCTATTTTCCTTACGTTGATGTTCCTGTTCAGGAGCGATAGTTTGATTAAGCGCGTATCGGGCTAATGGGTTTATTAAAATTTGCTGTGCGCAAGATTCTTGGCGGAATTCCGTTAATACTGGGCGTGACTTTCATTAGCTTCTTGCTCATGGTCTATTTTGGTCCCGACAAGACATCCGATTTTTTAGGAAAAAATCCCACTTCAGAACAAATTACATCGGTCCGGGCACAGCTAGGTTACGACAAGCCATTTTTAGTCAGGTACGTTGACTACCTAACAGAGCTGGTGACGCTCGATTTCGGTCTCTCAATTTCTTCTGGTGAGAAGGTCTCACGGAAACTGGCCAAGGCATTGCCGATAACTTTGGCTTTAATGGCGCCGGGTTTTGTTATTGGAAACGCCTTAGGTCTCGCGCTTGCTCTGGTGGCCGCCTACTACCGTGGGAGATGGCTCGACAAGTTCATCATGGGTGCGTCGGTTGTCGGGATGAGCATTAGTTTTCTAATTGTTGTGATCTTCTTTCAGCTCATCTTTTGTTCAAGTCAGGGGCTGAACTGGTTTCCTTCCAGAGGGTGGGAGGTCTATTCTCTTGCGAGCTATTTAAACTACGTCACGGTACCAACGCTTGCTGTCGTGTTCGTTGCTCTTGGTTACAACACGCGTTTCTATCGAGCCATTCTTGTCGAAGAGCTCAATCGCGATCACGTAAGAACGGCACGAGCCTATGGCACTAGTCCAGCGCGACTGCTTTATCGTAATGTGCTTAAGAACAGCCTCATTCCAATTATCACTCGTGTAATGTTTTCGATTCCGCTCGTGATTGTTAGCGGTAGCCTGATCCTGGAGTCTTACTTCGGCATTCCAGGCGTAGGTAAGATCACTTATGACGCTGTCACTCAAGGGGACCAGCCTATTCTTAAAGCGGTAGTCGGACTCACGGCTGTGATGTTTGTGTTCACGTTGTTGATTACCGATGTGCTATATCGTGCGGTCGATCCACGGGTGGAGCTGT
>QIGP01000146.1 GCA_003228965.1 Gammaproteobacteria bacterium | reverse complement strand
TTTCATGTCTCTCAGGCTACTATGCACCCATCCGGCCTTTGTCAACAAGGCTATTAACCGAATTCATCGAAAGTTAACGGGACAGCAGTGATCTGAACCGGATGATAGCTATGAGCGTATCGCAAATAGCCCAAGACTCTATCAAATGCAATACAAGGATGTGCGCTGGCGAGCATTAGATCGTTTTCCTCGCAAAGTCTTTTTTCGAATTACTGGGAAAACAATTGTTATTCTTAGCGTCCAACATCATCGTAGAGATCCAAAAAGTCAACCTGGATTTGTTGATGTACCGCTGGACGCGTAAACAAAGAATTGTTTGCCGCTATTCATTCTGGGGTAATGAGTTGACTTGACCCCATCTTCTTCCTTCATACTCGATACGGCCATGCCGCCATACTTGCCTCGCCACCTGTTTAGAAACTGCTAAGTCAGAACCCTTTTCGCTTAACGATAAGCTGAATGCACCGTAAAACAACGAATATTGTTAACACCGAAGACTGAATACCTCCTTGTGCGGTTTGCGGGGTTTCCATAGGTTTCACTCCTGACTTTACTTCTGTGTACATCACCTGCGATGCTGGTTTAAAGCACTGTGCAATTTGCAAGATCTCGTTGCCACCTATTTCTGAGGCCACATCACCCCAATCGTTAAGATTTGACAGCAAATCAGTTAACAGAGAATCGAACTCCATGTCACTGAGTTGAGCCCGGCGGTTTACATACTCGACCAACGCATCTTTAGCCACTAGTGCCCTTGCATAAAATTCCTCTAGACGATCAACTTCCTGATCAGAGGTTTTTCGAAGATGCAGACTCGCATAACTCAACCTCGCTGCATTGAGCTGATAATTTCGATACTGGGCTCCTTGGCGCAGACGTCCTAGTTTGTACAGGCACTTGGTTAACTCTCGCTGCCAGTTATCTATTCTACGATACAACTGAGCCCTACCCTGCGTATCGTGAGCCTCAGCGACGTCGATATGAAAAGCGTAGCGGACAGATGCCTGTCCAAGCTCTCGGATAAGTCGCTCGATAGTGTCTCTTATAGTGTTCAGTCTCATACACATCTTCCTTGCTGATAGTAGTAAGCGGCTGGTCTTAATCTTACGATGTTTTTGTTTAAATGGTAACAAGGGTTCTGACTGTTCTGACAAGTTGTGCGCCACGAGGCGCTGTACTACTGGCGGCTGAAAATGCCAGCCCGGGAAGCGGTGACCCGCCGCACCCGGTATCGAGTCTTGGACTGGTTTGGGTAACCAACCCGGTTAAGCGTAGACAGAGAGGTGATAGGCCGTAAGCCTTCGGGCTGAAGTGATAGAGCCCCGCTAAAGTACATCATGGGATGGTTGATGGTTTAACTTGTCCAGAAGACGCGATCTGACACCGCATTTTGGGAAGTGGTGTCGGGCATCCCCGGGGTCTGAGAGCACGACATGTCATTAAAGGGTTGTGACAAGTTAAGTACAGATATTTTATAGTACGGGAATGAATACATACAAACGACACCGTTTTCCACCCGAAATCATCAGCTATGCCGTGTGGTTGTACTATCGATTCAATCTCAGCCATCGCGATGTCGAAGATCCGTTAGCAGAGCGTGGCATCACCGTCACGTACGAGTCAATCCGTCGATGGTGTATTAAGTTTGGCGCCATATACGCTAGGCGGTTAAAACGTAAGCACCAGGGATTTGGTGATACGTTTTATATTGACGAAGTGTTTGTGAAAATTGGTGGAAAGCAGCATTATTTGTGGCGCGCTGTCGATCAAGACGGTGAAGTGGTGGGTGTGTTATTACAAAGACGACGCGACAGCGTGGCGGCAAAACGTTTCTTTAAGCGACTGCTTGGATCGCATGGTCAAGAGCCTCGAAAGATCACAACTGACAAACTTGGAAGCTATGTCGCATCGAGAGCTGATGTCGGATGTGATTCACGACACTGCGCAGTACGCCAATAATCGAGTGGAACAATCGCATGAACCTACCCGAGTGAGGGAGCGTGTGATGCGAAAGTTTAAATCGTTCAAGCACGCCCAGAAATTCTTAGGTGTGCACTCAGTTGTTCGCAATGTGTTTAATTTAGGAAGGCATTTGGTGCGAGCACAGCATTACAGGAATCTCAGGGAAGGTGCGTTTGGACAATGGGCAACAGTGGTAGCTTAATTGAGCGACATAAAATTTCGTTGACGTAGATAAAGTTAAGTTGTCAATACGCTCAAATTACAAGGGCATTGGAGATCGAGCGGTTACAAATCTCGAACAACAGGCGGAGTTTATCGAGCAACTGCTCCAACAGATTCGCCTGAGCGTAACCAGGCCTTTCCCACACCATTGGGCCGTTCCCAAACGAATTAGCCAATAAGTTAGCGTCCGGCGTGGTATTTTATTTTAAAGATTTCATGAGCTTATGAAGCCTGAAAGAAAAATGAAGGAAACCGGCGTCGATTGCGTATTAGTAGCTGACAAGAATAATTTTTGCTGTAAACCAGCGATTACTGGACAACAGCGACCAACATTTTGGAGCTAGTAATGAAAAACAACATCACACTAAAACTGATTTTCGCCTGCCTGGTTACATTAGGTGCCACTATTGCCCAGGCGACACCGATAACCTGGTCCCTTGACGCTACATTCAATGATGGCAACACGGCTTACGGAACGTACGTCTTCGACGCCGACCTCGGTGCTTTTCTCGGGTTTGACATAACCACGAGCAGCGGCAATAGCTACGGCTTTGTCAATAATCGAAGCCCGGGCCGTGCCGACCTGTTTAGCGCAGTTGCAACGCAAAATCCTCTCGCTGGTGACGCACAGATGTTTCTCCAGCTGGCAGAATCCATGACCAATGCAGGGGGTGTCATCGACATCTTACCGGGATTCATATGGTCTGGCGGTTCCGGCTTCAGTTGGGAAGGGATCTGCACATCCGACAATTGCGAGACAAGTGGGGCTTCTCGTGACGTCGCCTTTGGTCAGGTTTACACAGGGTCCCCTTCGCAAGTACCAGTTCCTGCCACTCTGCCACTGCTTCTTTCGGGACTGGCGGCGCTGGGTTTAGTAAGGCGTCGTCGTTAAGTCGACTCAGCTGAATAATTTTTGAGCCATTTGGCCAACGCCTTCATGATTAATAGGGGGTGAATCCGGGTCAGACTCTACGGTTAAGGGCTGATCCGGATTTTTGTATTGTGGGACGCGGGCGGGTCCCGGCAGTATAAGGCATACCAAGAATGTCGAAGGCTTGCTCAGTCAAGACCACTCTGACTAAAAGGCATCTCTAAAAGCCCGTGGACTCAATCTGCAAATCCTTAGGCATTAGAGGTGCCCTGAAGCCCGACATTCACCGTTTGCTCTACTGATTGGCGGAGAATTTCGTTATTCGTTGGCCGGGTATACAGGACTTCTGATTATTTGGCGTAAATGTCGATCTGTATTGCAAGGACAATTACCGTCGCTCATGACCTCCCTCCAACCATAAGCGTTTTCCCAAGCTTCCCCACTAGTGTGGCATGTGGCATCGAGCAATCAGGTTGTACTATGCTATAGACGTATCCTAAGGACTGGAATATGTCTGAAAAATCACAGCTAACTCTTTTGCTTAATAGATGGCGGACTGGTGATGAGGCGCTTATGGCCGAGATCTTACCGGCAGTTTATGACGAGCTTCACCGAGTGGCGCACTATAAGATGCGTAACCAGCCCGCAAATCATACGTTACAAGCCACAGCACTCATCAACGAAGCTTTCATTCGTCTTGGCGACGTTAAGTCGCAAATTTCGGATCGCGGTCACTTCGTCGGCATTGTGGCTAATCTGATGCGACAGATCCTGGTGGATCACGCCCGCTCAAAGGGAGCACAAAAACGTGGCGGTGACGCAATTGTCGTCGATCTGGCCGACGTTCAGGTCGCCGCCGAGACGAAGTCAGACGACATTCTCGCGATCGAGGAAGTGTTGAGTTCCATGGAGGAACGCTCTCCTCAAAAAGTTCGGCTCGCGGAGCTTTACTATTTTTGTGGAGCCACCTATGCAGAAGCCGCTGATGCTCTCGGCATTTCCGAATCGACCGCCGAGCGTGAACTGCGTCTGATCAAGGCCATGCTGACAAGACGTCTCTCACTAGGCGATGACAGCCGTTAAAGCGACAGGTCACCGGCTGGTGTTCATGGTTGGCCATAGGAAGCCAATCGTGGTTTCACGTGTTCGAAGATAACTCTCACGTGGGGCTCGAAAAAGAGCTTCGGGATGAGTATTGCTGGGGCCACCCAGTCGCAATCGGCGTTGACCCAGACTTGCATGATTTAGAAATCACGTTTTCGGCGTTGAAGCCGCATGAGGATGGCAAAGTTGAAGGCGGCATCTACTAGCGTGAGCGGCCGCTTCTGGCTGAGGTTGTGTGAAAACTCCGAACTCGTCATTGCGAATCCGCAAAGCGGATGTGGCAATCTCAGTCAGGTTTGTGTGGTTTTAATAAATTAGGCCACAGTAGCATTGGGAGATTGCCGCGCGCTTCGCGCTCGCAATGACGAAGTGAAAGTTTTCACACAGCCTTTGCGCCACGAGCGCTGAGTAATACGCGATGATATCTCGTGTGCAGTGCGTAACTGCAAAAGAGATGGAGGTAGGTCCTCCGAAGTCGGCATGCAGATGCAGGCTTCAAACCACCTCACGCTGCTGTGGTCAAAAGCCACGGTGGTGAGCGGTGAGGAAAAGGCGTACAGGATACGTCAGGTATGAAACAGTGAGACGAGCGCAAGCGATTCATTGCTGAAGCATCGAAATGAAAAACGGATGACATCGAAACCGGAACTTAGGTTGTGTTGCGGGAAAGAATCCAGCGGGAGTCTGCTGACTGGCTGGGTGGTGTCCGGTGTGGAGGTGGCGTGACGCTGTTCTTGGCTCTTTTGTGGAACGTGGGAACCCTTCGTGTGATGTGAAAAGAAAACCCTATAAGTGAAACTCACGAAGGGGGAAAGTATCACGGCACATGAAGGGGGCGGATCATCCTGTAGTACCGATGAAGTTCTTGTAATGAGGACAGAGCAAAGGAGATGAGTCAGCTCGCCCGGCGAGCAGGGCCAACCGCGAGAGCGGGAGGAGCCGGTGTTCGCGGGCGTACGCCTGTCACCGAGAGGTGGAGTGCTAATGGCTGGCACGAGCCGTATGAGTCGAGAGACTCACGTACGGATATGTGAGGGACTGGAGGTGAGATTCCTCCGGTCTACCCGGCAGCCCACTAGTCACTGGATGATCGCTTAAAGTCCTGAACTCGAGCAGGGTTGTATCTCGGTTTTTCAAAACTTCATTATGGGCAGCCAGTTCAGTGATCGCTGTGCTCATCGTCGCTTGCGCTCGGCTCAAATAGA